>NZ_JBARMD010000199.1:0-7228 GCF_049802275.1 Occallatibacter sp.
TGCTGGAGATCCGGCGGGGGCTGGCGGGTTGGCGTCCTGCCCGGTTGCAGAGAGACATCGTAGTCACTTTTCGCAGCCACCGGAGGTTCTGTCCGGGAAGCCCATTGCGCGCAGCATTTGTGGCGTCGTCTCTTCTGCTGGGGTGCTGCATCGCCGGACTGATCGTGATTCATCGCGTGACACACGGATTGTAAAGCCACTGTCCGAACTTGGCGCCGGCCCTCAAGCCGAGGTGGCTCACCCCAGAAATTTATCGATCGGGATCTCGAGATTTGAGTGGGAGACAGAATCTCAGTTCTCTGAAGGCGGGTCGATGTGATCGATCACGAGGACATCAACGGGGGCTTTACTGGATTTGAGCTCCAGGCCCAATTGTTCCTTGAGAGCGGTAAAAACGGATGGGCCCGCGTCGGGGACAGATACTGTCTCGGTGTTGGGAACACCAGATCGCGCGTCGTCGGAAGCGAATTTGAGGTTAATGGTGTAATTGCCCTGAAGGCCGGTTTTGTCGAGAACGACACGACCGGTAAAACGGGCGAGCATCTCGGCAAGATCGGCAGTTGCGTGCGGGCTGCTCTTGATGGTGATGGTCGAGCTTCCGAAATGTGTTCCCGAGTCAATCGTCGTTCCCTCTTCTTTCACATTTGCGAGCTTGGCGCCTTCTTTGCTGACGACCAGGTCATAAACCGGAAGTTCGCGGCTCTCAAGGTGCGCGGCAAGATGGAAGCGGTCAGCGAGAAGCGTCTGCACCATCTTCAGTAATTGAGGCTTGGCCTTGCTGTAGGGCAACCCCGCCTGCTTTTCTGCGAATTCCGGATCTGACTTCCCTTCGATGTCGTATTTCGCCGACTTGGTCCAAGCCGGGGCGCCGATGATGCGCGAATCGGGAATAGCGTAGGCATATTCAAGCAATTGCATGAGCGTCGCGTTGATGGCAATGAAGTGACCACGGTCGGCGTAGGAATAAATATGGGTGCGGGCAGTGTGGTCAGAGTTATTGGGATGGATAGAAACGACATCGAAAACGGGATCTGCAGAAAGTCCGGTGGATTTGACGATAGGTGGCCTTTCTGTCTTGGATCGAGGGTCAGACGATCCCACAGGAACCGGGCCCTGAGCCAGCATGGAGTATCGGGTGAAGCCGATGACGACCGCGGAAAGTGCAAACAGGATCATCCAACGGCACAGCCGATGTACAGGGCGAGCGGTCATGCATTAGCCTCAAGGTTCACTCGGTAGACAGATGAGGACTGCATTGATGATGACGAGCTTAGCGCAGGCAGCGCTCAATAACCTTCTGGAAGAGGCCAAAAAGGCGGCGGAGAACTCCTATTCGCCCTACTCGGGATTCAAAGTGGGCGCGGCGGTTCGCCTGACGAACGGCAAGGTTGTGACTGGCACGAACGTGGAAAACGTGAGCTACGGGCTAACCATCTGTGCTGAGCGAGCAGCTTTGGTGCGGGCGGTGAGCGAGTTTGGTCCCGACATTCGCATCGAAGCTGTTGCCGTGGCAAATCTGAACAACGCGGCCAGTCCCCCATGCGGGGCGTGCCGTCAAATGCTGGCCGAGTTCGCGGAACACGACGCACCGGTAGTTTTTCCAGCAGCAGATGGGATCAGGACAATGTCGTTTGAGCAGGTTCTGCCTCTCGGCTTCGACATGCGACTGAAGAAGACCGGAATTTGAGCATAGAAGGTTCCGATATTACTTATCTACTCGCGAGACGCTGCCTGTGATGATCGCGGCAATCCACACTTCTGCCACCTTTCCTTGCGATAATTTCATCTGTTCATGAAATTGAGGCTAACTTCGTATGTCTAAAAGGGCTGTTTCGCCGTTGCACATGATCGATCTGATCCGCAAGAAGCGCGATGGCGGTGCGCTTGACCCGCGTGAGATCGGGTTCATCGTGGCGGCTACGGCAGGCGAATCGATTCCACTGGAGCAGTTGTCGGCATGGCTGATGGCCGCATGGCTGAATGGACTGACAATTGAAGAAACAGGTGCGCTGGCAGTGGCGATGCGGGACTCCGGTGAGAAGTTCGATCCGTCGCGGCTCGGCAAGCAGGCGGTAGATAAGCACTCCACCGGCGGCGTGGGCGACAAAACCAGCTTTCTGGTTGCACCGCTGGCGGCGGCGTGCGGCGTGGCCGTACCCATGATCAGCGGGCGCGCTTTGGGCCATACCGGCGGCACTCTGGACAAGCTCGATTCAATCCCTGGGTTCCGCTCAGCGCTGACACTGGCGGAGTTCGAGGCCGTGCTGCAGCAGTGTGGTGCAGCCATTGTGAGCCAGACGCCGACCCTGGTTCCCGCAGACCGCGTTTTGTATGCGTTGCGCGATCGCACCGGTACGGTAGAGAGTCCCGGGTTGATTTGCGCTTCGATCCTTAGTAAGAAACTGGCAGCTGGTCTGAATGCGCTGGTGCTGGATGTGAAGACTGGCTCTGGCGCGTTCCTGCGCGAGCGCGCCGATGAGGAGTTTCTGGCGGCGTTGATGGTAGTAACGGCAGAAGCTGCAGGAACACGCACCGTGGCCCTGATGACCGACATGGGTGAGCCCCTGGGCCGGACTGCCGGCAACTGGATCGAGGTCGCGGAATGCGTTGAGTTGCTGCGCGGAGAGATGCCGGCGGACAACGCGGACCTGCGTGAGCTTTCATTGCGTCTGGCGGGCTGGATGATTCACCTGGGGGGCAGAACGCAAACGGCTGAGCAAGGCTACTGGGCCGCCGCGGGCGCACTGGCAGACGGAACAGCGCTGAAGTTGTTTTTCGAAATGGTGAAGGCGCAAGGCGGTGATCTGACTGTTTTTGACGACTTGAAAGGCTCGCACAAGCCGGGCGCAACCCTGGTGCTGAAAGCCTGGAGAAGCGGCTACGTGGCCGCGATGGACACGACGGAACTGGGCTGGGCGGTTCAGCGCCTCGGCGCAGGCCGCGAAAAGGCCGGAGAACCCGTCGATGCGCACGCGGGGATTGAGTTCCACGCCCGCCGTGGTGCGCGCGTAGAAGAGGGCCAGCCCTTTGCCACGCTGTACGCCACAAATGAAGCTATGCTGTCCGAACCGGTTGACCGCATCAAGAGAGCTATCACGTTTTCCGACGAACCGCCGGAAGAGATTCCCCTCGTCAGTCACATCTTTGCCCGCGAAAATGCAGAGAAATACTTGCGAGAGACAACTTCCAGTTCCTAGCTTCTTACCGGCAATCTGATTCACGTCTCCAGTTTGCCGCCGACTGCTGTTAGCCTGTTGATACCGAAAAACATTCGTGCGTTCTGGATTCCTGATCAATTGCTTCGGGAAGTTGATAAAGGGCTAGGAACTGGAAGCTGCAGGCTAGAAGCTGTCTTTGAAGGAGCGTTCGATTTGGCACGATTTACGGGGGTGCTGGGGATATTGGCCGTGCTGCTGGCGGCGTGGCTTGGCTCGACGGATAGAAAGCATATCCGCTGGCGCACGGTGGCGTGGGGTCTTAGCCTCCAGGTCCTATTCGCATTTCTCGTGCTTCGCTTCGACTTCGGACAGAGAGCCATGTTCTGGGCTGGCGGCGTTGTTACGAAGATGCTGAGTGCAACCACGGCTGGAACGTCTGTTCTATTTGGCAAGCTAGGCACGCCGGACACTTCGCTCGGATCGATCTTCGCCTTCCAGGTACTGCCCACAATCATCTTCATCTCTGCTTTTTTTGCCGTTCTGTATCACATTGGCGTCATGCAGATCATCATTCGCGGACTGGCCTGGGTGATGCTGAAGACGATGCGCATCTCGGGCGCCGAAAGCATGAACGTGGCGGCTTCGATCTTCATGGGTCAAACTGAAGCGCCTTTGACCATTCGGCCTTTTCTCTCGAAGGCCACGCGCAGCGAGCTCATGACCATCATGACCAGCGGCATGGCCCACGTGTCGGGCGGAATCATGGCCATGTATATCTCGCAGGGCATTGAGGCACGGCATCTGTTGTCGGCCGTCATCATGACTTCGCCGGGAACCATCCTGATGGCGAAGATGCTCGTTCCGGAAACAGAAGTTCCCGCCACCGAAGGCAAGGTTGTGATTCCGAAAGATGAGCAGCACAAGGACGAGAACCTGATCGGCGCCATCGCTCGCGGAACCATAGACGGCGGCAAGCTGGCACTGAACGTCGCCATCATGCTTATCAGCTTTCTGGCGCTTGTTGCCCTGCTCGATATGCTGCTGGGCTGGGCGCATATTCATGCCGGATTTCACTGGGTGCCGGGTAGCCTTGGCGAGATTCTCGGTTACGTTTTCTGGCCGGTGGCGTGGCTCATCGGAGTTCCCGCGCAGGATTGCAGCCTGATCGGCAACCTGCTTGGCACCCGCATGGCCCTCAACGAAGTCATCGCCTACATCGCGCTCGGAGCGCACAAGGCGATGATCACGCCGCGATCGTTCACAATTGCGACGTTCGCGCTATGCGGCTTTGCGAATCTCGGATCCATCGGGATGCAGATCGGCGGTATCGGCGCGCTGGTTCCCGAGCGCCGCAATGACCTTGCCCGGCTGGGCGTGCGTGCAATGCTTGCCGGTACTATGGCCAACCTCATCTCTGCATCAATTGCCGGGATCTTCCTGGGATAATCCCCACTTAAAAACTCGACCTCTCAGTGGGGCAGCGCTCCAATGAAATGCCGCATTCCAAATTGCAGGCATTCGAGCTTAGAATCGTTCGTTACACGGAACGATCAGTCCGCGATAGAATTGCGGCGCCTTGTTCAGAATTTAGACATCATAGTTATTGAATGGATCGGTTGTTGGACGTTGCGAGAGCATAAATTATGGCTCATCCCTCGGTAGTGCCGCCGGTGTCCGGCAGGACCTCGCCACCGCCAAAACACAGAGTCGGGCGCAAGGCGCACAGCGTCTGGCATCACGCTCCGCTATGGGCCCATATTGTCATCATCGCGGTCGGCGCACTGCTGGCAACCGCCGCCGTCCTGATTAGTGCCAACTGGCCCTATCGACATCGCAAGATTGCTCCGATGCTCGAAGATGTTCTTGTAGGCCAGGTTACTTTCACCGGCTATCACCGCACTTACTTTCCTAAGCCCGGATTCGTCGCTACCGGCATCACGATGCGTCGAAGATCCGCGCCCGATCTCGCGCCACTTGGCCACGTTGACACAATGGTCGTCCAGGGAACCTGGTCCGATCTCATCATGCTGCGCCAGCGTGTGGAGTTGGTAGACATCACCGGTTTGCATATCGTCGTACCGCCCATCGGCAGCAAGGAAAACCGAGAAGATTTCCCGCCCGGCAGCGCAAGTGATTTCGACGGTCCCGACACCATGATCGAACGTTTTGTGGTGCACAAGAGCCTGCTCGAAATCCAGCGCAAAGACGGGAAGCCTCTCTCATTTCCGATCAAGCAATTGGAGATCAAAAACCTGCACAAGGGCGAAGGGTTGTACTACGCCGTCGACATGCAAAATGCGATTCCCACGGGCCGCATCCTTGCACACGGCAGCATTGGGCCTATCCACGGCAGGGATCTGCTTTCGACGCCTGTAAGCGGCAACTTTGCGTTTACTGACGTCAATCTGCATGACGTGGGAGACATCAGCGGCACGCTGAATGCGCGCGGAGTCTTCAAGGGAACACTGGCATCGATGGAGCTGGAAACAAATACTGACACTCGCAACTTTGCGGTAACGGATGGGAAACCGACTCCCATAGAAGGCTCCATGCGTGCCACACTCATGGGTTCCAGCGGAGATCTGGAAATCCACGCGATCGACCTGAAGATCAGGGAAACCAGCATCCACGCTGTGGGCAGTATCAAGGGCAATCCCAAGCTCACGAATTTCGACATCAGCGTAGAGCACGGACGCGCTGAAGACGTGATGCAGCCCTTCGTTCATGATGACGTGCCAATCACCGGGCCTGTCTGGCTCAAGAGCCATGCCTATGTTGGACCGCCCGGCGACGGATTCATGGATCGTCTCCGCATGACCGGGAAACTTAACGTGCCGGCAGAGAAGTTGTCGGATCGTAAAAGCGAAAAGAATCTCTCGGCCTTCAGCGAGCGTGCCCAGGGAAATCGCACCCCAAACACCGGGGTCGATCCCGACAACAAGGCTACCGATGCGACGAAGGATGCGCTCTCGTCGTTGCAGGGAGAGGTACGACTTGAGAATGGCGTCGTATCCACGTCGCGATTGACGTTCAAGGTGGCTGGAGCAGAGGCCACGCTCGCAGGCACGTTTCGCTTCCACGGTGAAGTCGCGCACCTGACCGGCGATCTGAAAATGGACACGGACATTTCGCACACCACCACGGGCTTCAAATCGTTCTTGCTGAAGCCGCTTGCGCCGTTTTTCAAGAAAAAGAATGCGGGGGCGGTGGTGCCGATTGCGGTTATAGGCACCCCCGGGCGCTACCAGGTCACGCAGGACATTTCCCACAATAAATAAATCGCACAGGCCGGTGAATTAAAAGAGTTTGCCCACCTTCGAGCGGCCGGCCCACAAATCGCCAATAATCAAATGCGCATCTCACCCATTTGGAGGTCTTCCCGAGGGGTGCAAATGCCCAGAACATTGCGAATTGCAATTTGCCTGCTCGCAGCCGTCTGTGCGGTGGGACTGCTTGCTTTTCGCTATGATCCAGGTCCGTCGAGGCCTTTGGCTGCAACCACGCCTGTTCCCCCCCCTGCTCCCATCCTGAAGCCAGCGCCCTCGACGCCGATTGCCGAACAAAAGGCAGCGCTCGGCGACGACGAAACCTGGCGGCCAGAGTGGGATGGCACGATTGAAAAGGCGCTTCCCGCCGATCTACTTAAACCTGAAATGTCTGGCAGCGTAAGGCAATTCTGCCCGCGCTTCAGTTTTATGAAGGAAGTGGACAAGCGGCAGTTCTGGGCTTATTTCTTTCAAGCGCTTTCCGGCGCGGAAGCGGGGCTGAAAGCAACCTCAAATGTCCGGCACACTGAACCGCAGGTTGCGGTCGTGGATAGAGTCAGTCATCGCATGGTGCGCAGCGAAGGCCTGCTCCAACTCACCTACGAGGACGCGAAGCGATACGGATGCGACTTCAACTGGGAAGCGGATAAGCATCTGGAGGAGCACGATCCGGACAAAACGATTCTGCAGCCGGAGAACAATTTGCTCTGCGGTGTGAATATCCTCGAGAACCAGCTTGTCGTTCAGAAACGCCCCCTTCTGACAAAGGCCAGCTACTGGTCTACGCTGCGCCCTGGTTGGCCT
>NZ_JBARMD010000200.1:0-12464 GCF_049802275.1 Occallatibacter sp.
AAGTTATTCAATATAAATGAGCTAGGTGGTGAGGACACATGTTCACAACGAGATTGAATAGCTCGCTGCGGAGCCGGCTGAAATCTTCGTCGATGCGCCGCATATACTGGGCTCTCGCAAATAGGGATGCACTCTCCTCAAACAAGGAAGAGGAGAGCTTTTACCGCAACCTGCTTGTAGGCCTCGGGCGGAACGACATCATTTTTGATGTGGGTGCCAACGGGGGCGCAAAGACCGATGTTTTTCTGAGACTTGGCGCATGCGTGGTGGCCGTAGACCCGGATGATACCAATCTGTCGATTTTGCGGGACCGATTCCTCCGATACCGTTTGAGACGGTGTCCGGTCGTTCTCGTAGGCAAGGCAGTGAGCGACAAGAACGCAGTCGAAAGAATGTGGATCGACGGTCCCGGATCAGCTGTGAATACCCTTAATCGAAAATGGGCCGATCACCTGAAAGAAAACAGCAAAACCTTTAAGTATGAGCACTACGGATTGGATTTTTCCAGCAGCAAATCTGTCGAGACCACCACAATTGAAGATCTGATCGGGATTCACGGCGTGCCTTTCTTCATCAAGATCGACGTAGAGGGCTACGAGTTGAACGTGCTACGAGGGATGCGTCGTCCTGTGCCGTTTGTCTCGTTCGAGATCAACCTGCGAGTACTGAGAAAAGAGGGTGTTGAGTGCGTCCAGTTGCTGCGCGCACTGAAGCCCGATGGCGAGTTCAATTACACGCCAGATTGCTGTTCAGGCCTGGTTTTACCGGAATGGCTCAAGGATGAGGAATTTTGCGCAGTACTTGAATCGTGTGAGGATGAAACGATCGAAGTATTCTGGAGGAGCAACTGCGGTGTTCAGCGCACTCCAAAGGCCACCGCATGAGCAGAACTTCTATGAGCCGGTTACGAATTTTGCTTCTGGCGCCGGACATAAATCCGGAGTCGATCAGCATGCCGTATGTTACGTATTCTCACGCGGCGGCACTTGCTGAACTCCATGATGTCGCTCTGGTGATTGGATCGCCGAGCGAAGGCCCGGTGCGTCGCGCCAAGTCACCATTCCGCTCTATTGAAGTGGTCCACATGCCGTTGCTTGATCGCTTCCGCGCATGGACAGTGCGCGAGATTTTCAAACACAATTACTATACTCAGGTTTTGACCGCTTTCAATTATCCGTTTTCTCTTGCATTCGAATGGCGTGCATGGAGACAGCTTCGGAGACGCATCGCTGCAGGCGAGTTTGATGTGGTCCTGCGGGTGATGCCGATGACACCCTCGCTGCCGAGTCCGTTCGCGTTCTTTCTCCGCAAGGGTCCAATACCCTTCGTGATCGGGCCTTTGAATGGGGGGTTGCCGTGGCCGGCCGGATTCAGTCAGCTGAAAAGCCAGAAGGAATGGATTTCAAGCCTGCGGAATTTCTATCGGCTCCTTCCGTTTGCTCGATCCACGTATCGTAATGCTGCCGCGATCATAGCGGCGTCATCGCAAACCTATTCTGAGTTTGCGGTGTACTCGGACAAGCTTTTCTTTGTGCCTGAGCCGGGAATTGCACGCTCACTCTGTTCTTCTGATTCGCGAGATCCTCAACCCGGGTCGAAAGCCGAGCTGGTTTTCGTGGGTGGGCTGGTCCCGCTGAAGGCTTGCGACCTGGCCTTGCGCGCGGCAGCTCCGATACTACGCAACAACACTGCCCGGTTTACTGTGATCGGCGATGGACCGGAGCGTGGACGTCTTGAGCAACTTGCGAAAACCCTCGGCGTCGAGGACTCTGTGATTTTTTGTGGTTGGCTCAGCCATGCGGAAGTCCTCAAGAGGATGAGAACTGCGGATATCTTTTTGTTTCCATCTGTTCGTGACAATGGTGCAGGTGTAGTGTTTGAGGCTCTTGCGTGCGGAGCTGTACCGGTCGTGGCCGACTTTGGCGGTCCGGGTGACATCGTTCATCCAGAAGTAGGTTTCAAGGTTGCGCTTACTGATGAGTCCGACATGGTAACGCAAATGGAGAAGATACTGACAGAACTCGCGCAGAATCGACAGCTCCTTCAGCGTTTGCGACAACAGGGGATGATTTACGCCAAAGAGCACCTGACTTGGGAGGCGAAGGCGCGAGCCACAACTCAAGTCTTGCATTGGGTGCTCAGGCAAGCACCGAAACCCGTTTTCCTGCCCCCGAAGATGCTGCACCTGGAGTACTTGAGCTAAGCAGCGGGAATTTTAGCTAAGCCCGGTGGCAGTGGACCCGAGTTCGCTGACCTTCAGCAATCTAATTAAGTTGGCCCCGACAATTGCAGAACGCACTGCCGGGAGAACTGGCATTCACTTTAAATTGTGTCCCTCGCTCCGGTGATGGCGCTCTTGGCAACCTCATGAGAAACATCTTGGCAAAACCTATGGTATCGATTCTCATTCCCGCATACAATGCGGAGCCGTGGCTGTGCGATGCTCTGCGCTCAGCAATCGCTCAAACGTGGGAACCAAAGGAAATCATTGTTGTCGACGATGGTTCGACGGATCGAACGCTGCAGATAGCCAGGAAATTTGAATCTGAGCAACTGCGAGTTGTTGCGAACGAGCATCGGGGGGCAGCTGCAACTCGGAACAAGGCCCTCGAGTTGAGCAAGGGCGATTACATCCAGTACCTTGATGCGGACGATGTTCTGGCTGTAGACAAGATTGAAAGACAGATGGAGGCTTTGGGTGAGAACCCTAACAAGCGGATCCTAGTGTCTGGCTGTTGGGGGAAGTTCCTGTACCGCTATTACCGGACTAGTTTCATTCCGAGCGCTCTATGGTGCGATCTGTCCCCGGTCGATTGGCTTGTGCGGAAAATGCAATATAACCTCTACATGCAGACCGCGACCTGGCTCGTTAGCCGTGAGCTGGCGCAGGCGGCGGGGCCATGGGATACAAGGCTGTTAGGAGATGATGACGGAGAATACTTCTGTCGGGTTCTATTGGCCAGCGAAGAGGTTCGATTCGTTCCGGATGCCAAGGTCTATTATCGCGAAGCAGGCCCGAATAGGTTGAGCTACATCGGGCAATCGGAAAAGAAGATGGCCGCCCAATGGCTCTCAATGGAACTGCACATCCGGTATATCCGGTCGCTTGAAGATAGCGAGAGAGTTCGTGCTGCATGCGTGAACTACCTGCAGAATTGGGTAGAGTTTTTCCATCCCGAGAGGCCAGATCTTATAAGCCGCGCCAGCGAGATGGCCGCGAGCCTCGGCGGAGAACTAAAGTTTCCAACCCCATCCTGGAAGATATTGGCGCTTTCGGCGCTTTTCGGCGAGAAACAGGCAAAGGGAGTCCAAGTGCTTATAACTCGGGTCAGGTGGTTCCTCAAACGATGCTGGGACAAGACCCTATTTCAGTTCGAGTCCCGAAAGGTGAGGGAAAGTCTCTGAGGTGAATGTCTCTCAACTGTAAGATCATTGAGCGCCATTGAAGACTCGCCTGGTCGCCTCATTCTCTCCTCAATCCGGGCGGACTGAAGGATGCGTGTTCTGAGAGCAGGGTCGCGGCATCATCAATGGACGAAATGAGGGGTGGCTGAAATCTTGAAATCGAGGACAAAATTGAAGCACGGCATATACAAGCTACTCAACAGACCTGGCTTCAGATCTGTTCTGGCGGCGTCTGCTGGCTGCATGGCAACTGTTCGAACAGGAAAGCTATGCAAGGTGTCTTATGAAGGCGAGTGGGTTCAGAGATTTCCATCGGCCACGCTTGTCGAACCGAGGATAACGCTTTGGACGCCAGAAAGAATCGAGAAGTCGACTTCTAATTTCTTTCTATACAAGTATGTTCCCAGGGAGGGGCATACGATCGTGGATGTCGGCGCCGGCACGGGATGGGAGACATTGATCTTTTCGAAAAGTGTGGGCAACTCCGGTCGTGTCGTCTCGATAGAGGCTCACCCCAGAACATTTCGCTGTTTGTCGAAGGTGTGCGAAAAGAATGGACTAAAGAATGTCACGCTTGTTCAAGCTGCGGTGGGCGATCAGGAACGAGAAGTACAAATCAGCGATTCTAACGAGCACGAAGCAAACAGCATTATTGGAACTGGTTCGGGAGTTAACGTGGTGGGAACGACGCTGGATTCGCTGTTCCGATCACTTGGTTTATCGCACGTCGATTTCCTGAAAATGAATATAGAGGGCGCGGAGAGGCTTGCGCTTCCTGGCATGAAGGAAATGGCGAAGAAAACGAAACATGTTTGCATCGCATGCCATGATTTTCTGGCCGACGAGGGCGGCCCGGATGAGATGAGGACGAAGGCAGATGTCATCCGCTTTCTGAAGGAGAATGGCTTTACCGTTTTCCTGCGCGAAGATGGTTTTTTCCAAAACTACGTTTACGGGCTGAATGAAAAATTTGCAGGCTAGCAACTGAGCGGGCCTACGCAGTGCTGCCCGGGTTTATAACCCGGGCAGCGCTGAAGGACGATCAAAAATCGAACATGCAGTTCGTATTATCTGTTTAATCGACCGAGGAGACGAGACCCGTTGGCGGAGGAGGAGTATTCGATGACGTTGAATTGCCACCGACCAGCGGATGCGGATATGTGTAAGGCTGGTATACCGCTGTCCACGTGTTTGGCGCCGTGCAGACGTATAACTCGCCGTTGCCTGAGTTCGCATCGGTCGCGAAGTACGCTACGCCATAAGATCCGGTGGGACTGGTTCCGTATGTGCCTCCGGGTCCAGCCGTGCAGGTTGCGGGCCGCGAAGCAGCCAATCCGAAGCCTGTTCCGGTTGCTCCGGTGAAATTCGCGTTATCGACAAAGACATCCCTGTTCTGTAAAGCGGCGCTGCCCCCAATGGTGACTTGCGGGGTTCCGGACAGCGAGTTCATCCACTGATAAATCGGTTCAAGATACTCGTGAGGCCACGCAATCGTTCCGGTGGCGGAGTTGAGGGCGTTCGGGAAGTTGGCTCCATTCAGCGCTTGTGTTCCCTGACCTCTTCCTAGTCCGTCGATGCATGGGTAGCCGGTTCCCGCGTTAGAGTTCCCGTCCCACGCCGATCCCACACCGTTTACCGATCCAGTGTTGGGATCGGTGGTGCTTGATCCGCAGAATCCCCACCCGCTTGGCGTAGCCGTTTGATGGTGCTCTCCATCGTTTCTTTCGTAGCCATAGCCCGAGAACAGGGCCGTGGCGTGACTCAGGGTGTTCCCCCAGGTCAGCGACGTTCCTCCGTCCGCGCCGATCATCGCGCTCCCTGAACCGGCGATGTTGAAGTAGTCGTGATATACCTCGTAGGCTCTGCATCCGCGCACCCTGCCCCCGTTTTGCTCAGTGGCGTGCGAGTGAATCCATGATGAGGATTGGGAATTACTGTTCAGGGTGTTGTAGCGGCTCACGAATGTTCCGGATGTTTCGCAATCGCCTTCAAGCCCTCCGTTGAAGACGTTGCTCTCCATGAATATGAAACCCGAAGTCCCGAATCCGGTCTTCGCTGCCCACGAGCCATCCCCATAGCCAAGCGAGTCATTGCAGGTATTCGCGACCATAAACCCTTGGACAACACTCCCCGAATCGGTTGTGCTGGCGCTGTCGAAAACGTTGTGATCTATGACTCCGGTAGTGCAGCCGTTGATAGCGCCTGCCCACGCCCCATTTCCGCTGGTGGTCGAATTAAAATGATCATGGTCGAACCGTATCTGACTGGTGGCGCTATTCGAGTAGAACAGAAGCAGCCCTTGACCCTTAACTGCTCCTGATCCCCCTTGGATCGTGATGCCGGTCAATCTAACTAGAGGATTAGAACTGGATGACGATCCGTTGATCTGCCACACGCCAAAACCGCCGGCAATATTGTCCTGAATAACCGTCGAGTCTGTGGGCGCGCAGGAGTAGGAAGAGGTGCCAGCCGCGCCTGTGCAGTTCACGGAGGTACTACCCTTAATCGTCAGGTTAGTAACTGCCGGTGGGACAGTGTAGGTCAACTGGCTAGTCCATGCGGCAGTACCGCCCGGAATATTGACCACGACCGTGGAGTTGGTGTTTCCACTCGACGGGAGTGCAGCGAGGACATCAGACTCGGCAGGGCTCGCGGCGTTGCAGGTGGAAGAGACGCAGGACTGCGCGGACGCAGGGAGACGAAGACCGAATACACAAGTGATGATGAAAATGATGGCGAATTGTTTCTTCATGGTGGAGCAGACTCCTTTATTAGCACCAAAGTGCTTCACAGCAACACCTCTGGGGGATTGCGAATCCTCCGGAAATGCGATTAAAAATACCGGGTACGTTTGTCTTTGAGGATAGTACTCAAGGGACAAAAGTGGTACACCAGTCGGATTTGGGGTGGTTACTAGGGTTACTGCGGTTACTGGGAGGAAGAGTACTGGAGGGTACCCTAAAAAACATGGGTAAAAGATGTCGCAAGCTACGAAGAATCAATGATTTACTCCAATATTCACTGCCAAGGCATTAATCTAAAGTAGTTTCAAAGCGGGAAGTAAAATGGTGCTTCCCAATCAGGCCAGACCCGAACGAATCAACGGCAAAGCCAAAATCCCGGTGTTCTATGGGTGCTCGAAGTTCATATTGTCCCGTGGATTGGCTTCAGAATAGCACACTGGCGGCGGCGCACAACGGGGGCAATGGTGAATTTCCTTGGGAATCAAGCCGGCGCTATCTCTCACCCCTGTTGAAAAGGAATTCAAGAACGCAGCCGTATGAAGAATCGAATTTCACCGCTCAAAATAGCTTTGTTTACGGGAGGGATTGACAGGCACTATGCCTGTGGGTTGAGCCAGTCATTGGCATCACTGGGAATTAATGTGGATATGATCTGCAACTCCGAGATGGACACTCCTGAATTGCAGGAGTGCGGCAACGTAAGGCTTCTTTCGTTTTACGCAACGCCGCAACGCCGTCACAATAAGTTGCAAAGACTTCTGGCGATCTTTGGGGCGTATGTTCACCTTCTCTATTACGGCGCCGCCTCGTCTGCGCCGATCTTTCACATTCTCTGGAATTACAAGTTCCCGTTCTTCGATCGGACCCTGCTTCTCATTTATTACAAGATGCTGGGCAAGCGGTTGGCTTTCACTGCGCACAATGTAAACGCGGGAGAACGGGATGGATCCGACTCTCTTCTCAATCGAGTATCGCTGCGTACGCAATATCGGCTTGTCGATCACATTTTTGTGCACACTCAAAAAATGAAAGATCAACTGGTGGAGACCTTTGGCGTGCGTGAAGAAAAGATCACGATCATACCCTTTGGAACGTACGATATGGTTCCGCAGTCGACATTGACATCTGCGGAGGCGAAGCAGCGTTTGGGGCTGCAGGAGCCGAATCGAACAATTCTCTTTTTTGGGCGGATCACTCCGTACAAGGGCGTCGATCTGCTGGTGGACGCATTTACGCGACTCGCAGTTCAGGATCGAAACTATCGCCTCGTGATTGCAGGTGAGCCAATGAAGGAGTGGGAGCAGCAGTGGCAGCAGGTATCGCGGAAGATTGAACAAAGCGAGATCCGGGAGCAGGTGGTTCAGCACGCACGGTTTATAGGAGACAATGAGATTGAGCAGTACTTCAAGGCAGCGGATGTGCTTGTTTTGCCATACACCCAGATTTTCCAAAGTGGTGTATTGTTCATGGCTTATAGTTTTGGCCTACCAGTGGTAGCCACTGACGTTGGATCGTTTGGTCGCGACATTATTGAAGGGAAAACCGGATATGTATGTCACCCAAATGATTCCGGAGATCTTGCCAGAGTCATTGAGAAGTACTTTTCAAGCGAACTGTTTCAAACTCTTGAGGATCAGAGAGGCCGAATCAAGGATCTTATCCAAGCTGCTCATTCGTGGGATATCGCCGCGCGAAAGACGGGTGATGTCTATGCGCAGATCTCGCGGCACAAAGAGTTACAGTACAGCACTTAGCTTTCATCAATGCGTCCCAATGCGGTTTTATCCAGGAACCGCTTGCGCTTAACGCCCCCAAGATTCCAGGAGATTTAAGTTTGCCCGGTTTAGTTGGAATTATCACCAAGCGACCCAAAGCTTGGGCAGAAGATGAATTGTGCGGCATGCTCAAAACCATGCAGCATGAGCCCTTTTATACTTCTGGTGTCTGGAGCGAACCCTCCCTCGGCGCTTATGTGGGCTGGGTAGCGCGACGGGGTGCCTTTGACGCATCGATGCCGGTGCAGAACGAACGGAAAGACGTCACCCTTGTCTTCTCAGGAGAGGAATTCCCAGAGAACGGCATTGTTCAAGCGCTGCGAGTGCGTGGGCATGAAGTTGCGGATGAGGCGGCTTCTTACCTGGTTCATCGTTATGAAGTGGAGCCAGATTTTCCGAAGCAGTTGAATGGCCGATTCCACGGTTTACTCGCAGACAGATCGAACGGCACAACTAAGCTTTTCAATGATCGTTACGGTCTGCAGCGCCTTTATTTTCACGAATCCGATGATGCGTTCTATTTTGCGGCCGAGGCCAAGGCGATCCTCAAGGTCTGCCCTCAACTGCGTGCTACCGATCCGCGAAGTGTTGGAGAGTTCATCGTATGCGGTTGCGTGCTGGAAAATCGGACGCTGTTTCCTGGCATCAGTGTTCTGCCGCCCGGCTCTTCATGGTCCTTTCGAAACGGCTCACTGGAAAAGAAAGGGCAATACTTCCATCCTTCAGAATGGGAAGACCAGGAGCCTCTTGCGGCCGAGGAGTATTTCAACAGCCTGCGCGACGCGTTCACTCACAACTTGCCGCGGTATTTCAAAGGACCGGAAAAGGTTGGCGTGTCGCTCACGGGCGGCATGGACACACGAATCATCATGGCGTGGCATAAAGCCGAGCCAGGCTCACTGCCTTGTTACACATTCGGGAGCATGTATCGAGATAATGAAGATGTAAAGCTCGCGCGCAAGGTCGCGAAGCTTTGCAATCAGCCTCACCAGGTGATAACGACCGGCGAGGAGTTTCTTTCACGATTCGCACACTACGCGGAGCGCACCGTCTATCTTACGGATGCATGCGTCGATCTTGGCCGGTCTCCAGACCTGTATGTAAACGAAAAGGCTCGGGAAATCGCCCCTGTGCGGATGGTTGGAACTTACGGGAGCGAGATCCTTCTTCAGGACGTGATGTTCAAGGCTGTTCAGCCAATGAGCGGTCTTTACCGTTCAGATTTATCGCCATGGCTTCAGCAGGCCGAGTCCACTTATCACGCTACTCTGCAAGGCAACCAGTCGACGTTCGTGGCATTTCGCCAATCACCCTGGCACCACTATGGGGTCCTTGAGCTTGAACAAACGCAGGTGGCAGTCCGCACACCTTATCTCGACAATGATTTGGTCAAGGCTGTTTACAGAGCCCCAAAGATAGTAAATCTGAATCAGGACTGCAGACTACGCCTCGCAAGATGCGGAAATCCGGAGCTAGCTTCATTGCGCACAGACCGCGGCACGCCGGGCCTCAATAGTTACATTACGCGAGCCGCGCTCCAATTTTCATTCAAGGCTGAGTATGCTTACGATTACGGGATGCCCCAATGGCTTGCATCTCTTGATCATGCTTTTTCCTTTGTTCATTTCGAGCGAATGTGGGTAGGGCGACACAAGATTTTCCATTTTCGCCCCTGGTATCGAGATTACCTGTCGCAATATGTTCGCGATATGCTGCTCGACTCGCGATCTCTCTCGCGCCCGTATCTAAATCGGGATGCAGTGACGAACATCGTTACACGACACTTGAACGGGACCGGTAACTACACGATCGAGCTGAACAGGCTCCTGACACTGGAACTGACCCACCGACTCTTCATCGATTGAACACCGCACCGCCAAAAGGTGATGAATGCAGTTAACGGCTTCAGACTTACCGTACGTTTTGATCACACCCGCTCGGAATGAGGGTCAGTTCATAGAGAATACGATTTTCTCTGTGGCGCAGCAGACAGTCTTGCCGGCGAAGTGGGTGATTGTGAACGACGGTTCGACAGACGACACTGGCGCTATTGCTGCTCGCTGCGCGGCTAAATTCAACTGGATCGAAATTGTTGATCTTCCGATCAGAAAGGAACGCAACTTCGCGGCGAAGGTGTATGCCTTCAGAGCGGGGCAGGAGCGGCTGAGCGGAATTGATTTCAAGATTATTGGAAATCTCGATGCGGACGTTACTCTCGATCCGAAACATTTCGAGTTCCTGATGAATAGATTCCAGGAGGATCCTGATCTAGGGGTTGCGGGGACTATTTTTCGGGAACCGGGATACTGCTCAGAGACCGACAGCTTTGAAGGCCAGAACTATGTTTCAGGCCAGTGCCAGATATTTCGTCGTGAGTGTTTTGAAGCGATCGGTGGCTACCAGCCTAGCAAGGCCGGTGGCATTGACTGGATGGCGGTCACAACTGCGCGCATGATGGGATGGAAGACACGGTCGTTTCGCGAGATGTGCTTCTATCATCATCGCGTTCTGGGCACTGCGGAAACGAGCAAGATCGGCAAGAGCTTTGCATACGGCAAGAAAGACTATTACATGGGAGGACACCCCCTGTGGGAGACGGTCCGCTGCAGTTATCAACTGCTGACACGGCCGTATGTGATTGGTGGAGTGATGCTCTTCGCCGGATATTTCAGCGCTTTGCTTACTGGCGAAAAACGGATTGTTTCCGATGATCTGATGCGTTTTCATCGCCACGAGCAGATGATGAAGCTGAAGGCAATCCTCTTGTCGATCGTCAGGTTCAAGAAGATCGACGGTTTTGGGCTGTTGCCGGTCGCGCAAGGTACTCGGACCGCACAACGAACTGCGGATCGTGTTCAGCAATGACTCCTCGTCAGTTCGAGAGAGTGCCGCAGTAGATAAATCGGCCAACGCCATAACTGGAAACTGGATGATTATGAGCATCGAAATCGAAAAGGAGCTTCCGCTACGTAAAAGCAGGGGCGCCGATGACCTTCCTCTGCAAGAGACGAGGTCGGCTGTGTCAAGGTTTATCGCATGGCTGGACAACCACGGCGAGCTGTCATACGACTTTCAGTCGTATTATTCGGGTGAAGTGGGGAGGAAAGCGAAGCGGCTGTACTATGAGCGTCCGAGGCTTGGGACGCTTGCGGTTATGCCGATCATATTCTCAGAGGCATTTGTTCCGTCCGCGAGACGGCTATTCTGGAAGCCACAACGGATTCCAATCGGCGACGCGCATTACGCGATGGGCTTTGCATTCCTTGTTGAGATGTCAGCACAGGATCGCTATTACCAGCGGGCGCGGCACTTCTTGAATGTACTGGAAGAGACCCGCTGTCCGGGATACGAGGAGTATTGCTGGGGATATCCATTTCACTGGGAGACGCTCCTGGGCACGATTCCGGCCGGAACCCCGCTGATTACCACGGTTCCATATGTATTTGAGGCATTCCAGCAGGTTTACCGTATCGATGGCGACGATAGATGGCACCGAGTAATGCGGTCCATTGCGCGACACGCTTTGAATGATTACAAGGACATTCCGACATCCGCAACGGCCACGACCTGCTCCTATACGCCATTTCCTGAACACTCTTTGAGTGTCGTGAATGCCAATGCGTATCGGGCCTATCTGCTGACAAACGCCGCTATTGAATTCTCTGAGAGTAAATACAGAGACGCAGCCCAGCGGAATCTGAACTTTGTGCTTGAAGCGCAGAACGAAGACGGCTCCTGGTTCTATGCAAGAGACGGTAAGCGTTCTTTTGTAGACCACTTTCATACGTGCTTCGTAATGAAGGCTCTTGCAAAGATCGAAGCGCTAACCGGGAACACGGACTGCACTGCCGCGATTGATTGCGGCGTGGCTTACTATACACAGAATTTGTTTGATGAAGGCGGCGTACCAAAACCATTTTCGCGGGCTCCTCGGCTGACCGTCTATCGGCGTGAATTGTACGACTACGCAGAGTGCATCAACCTGGCTGTGCTACTGCGCGGACGCTTTCCAAAGCTAGATCGCCGTGTGGCTTCGTCGCTGAACGAGATTCTTGCTCGCTGGCAAACGCCGGAGGGATCGTTTCGCAGCCGGCAACTCTATCTTGGCTGGGATAACACGCCCATGCACCGTTGGGCATCGTCGCAGCTGTTCCGAAGCCTCTGTTTTCTGCTCCGAGCGAATGGTGACGGGCAGACTTCAAACTCCTGAAGAAGAAGGGAACACACATGTGCGGAATTTGCGGCAAGTTCAACTTTCTTCATAAGGAAGCAGCGGTCGATCGTCGCGAACTTGAGGAGATGGCGGGAGCCATTCGGCATCGTGGTCCTGACGACGAAGGATATTTTCTCGACGGGGCACTGGGATTCGGGTTCAGACGCTTGTCCATCATCGACCTTGAGGGTGGGCATCAACCCATGTCGGATCAGGAGAAGACGACATGGGTGGTGTTTAATGGCGAAATTTACAATTTCAAGGAGTTGCGCGCGGAGTTAGAAAGCCATGGCCACGTGTTTCGGACGCGGTGCGATACGGAAGTAA
>NZ_JBARMD010000201.1:0-3761 GCF_049802275.1 Occallatibacter sp.
GTCCATCTTGTGAATCCGCCGCTTCTCCCAATCTGAAAATCGCCTCTGAGTACTCACCTAACCGCGCCCCTTTTCGCTGGTCCGGCGCGCCCTTTACAATCCAATTGAAATGTCCACAACCCAAACTGAGCTCTGGAACAGCCCCTCATTCACGATTGAACGAATCGAAGGCCAAGCCCCGCGCACCGTGATCTACCGCATAACCGGGTCGTTTAACGCACGCGACATGTACGGCTCCATGAAGCAGGTCGCCCTCGGAAACATATTCGAATTCAAGCCCCTCCCGGGCACAGAGACACCCGCACTGCACATTTTCGATATCTCCAAAGTCCCGCAAATGGACTCCTCTGCCCTGGGAACGATCGTCAGCCACTTCATCAGTTGCCGCAACAAGGGAATACGCGTCGTCGTCGTCGGACCGAACCCGAACGTGATTCAGCTTTTCAAATTCACCAAGGTCGATACTCTCCTTCCCATGGCCGCTACAATCGAAGACGCGCTAGGCTCGTGATTCTCAATTGCGACAGCGCGAGTCGATCCTTCTCGGATATCTGCGAAGAGCGATCCCTTCACGCACCTGAGAATGGCCAAGGCGCCTGAGATGGCCCCGGTTCCAGTTCAATCCCCCAATCCAGCTCGATACCTCGTTCGCTTCGACGATCTCTGTCCGACCATGTTGAATGATCGATGGGCGCGATTCCTGTCGATCATTACGCGGTATGGAATCCGACCGATTCTCGCCATCATTCCCAGTAATCAGGATCCCGCCCTCATCCTGCAGGCGCCGGATCCCGACTTCTGGGATCGAATGCGATCACTCGAAGCTGCCGGAGCCACCATCGCTATGCATGGCTACCGGCACCTCTGTACCAGTCATGGCAAGCCCCTTCTCAGGCTGCACCAGGAAACTGAATTCGCAGGCGTCGAAGAATCGCAGCAGCGGAAATGGATTCGTTCCGGACTTGGGCTCCTTCGCGAAAACGGCCTCAACCCGCGTTTGTTCGTTGCCCCCCGTCACGGATTTGATCTCCACACCCTCCGTGCCCTTGCCGCCGAGGGTCTCGGAATCCTGTCCGATGGTTTCGCCCACCGCCCCGTCATGCGCCACGACGTCCTCTGGATTCCACAGCAGCTTTGGGAGCCGGTCAGAAAAGAGACCGGGCTCTGGACCATCTGCATTCATACCAATACCGCAACTTCCGCTCTCGAGAGCAAGCTGGAGAGATTTCTCGCAGAACACGCTGGTCAATTCACCACTTTCGACCGAGTGATTGCCGATAACCAGCCAACCCGGCTCAGCTGGACTGAGCAGCTCGGAGAAATTCTGGCAAACCTGCGCTTTCGATTCTCTGCGAAAAAATACCGACGGAAGCACTCCGCCTCCTGCTGAATTGAACGAAACCGCTCACAAAAACAGGTCAGGCCTGAGGCGAGCGCTGCCATCATTAGCACGATCTTCGAAATTCGAGGCGAGTTCCACCTGCTTTAGCGAAAGCATCAAAGGCATTGGGGTTTAAACTTGCATTGCTAATGCGCGTCTTCGGCATCGACTGTGGAACCGAGATTACGGGCTTCGGCGTGGTGGATTCGGATGACTCCGGCCCATTGACCCGCATCGTTTGCAAGACCTGTGGGGCGATCCGTCTCGCCAAATCACTCTCGACGTCTGAAAGGCTCGCCGAAGTTCATCGCACTCTCTCCGCGGAGTTGGAGCGCTGGCAGCCGGAAGTGGTTGCAATTGAAGAGGTCTTCTACTCCGTCAACGCAAAGTCGGCGCTCAAACTGGGACAGGTGCGTGGTGTTGCTTTGCTGGCCGCAGCTCAACGCCGTCTGCCGGTAGCAGAGTACGCGCCGCTCAGTATAAAGTCTTCAGTTGTGGGCTACGGACTCGCAAAAAAAGAACAAGTCCAGTTCATGGTGGCGCGGCTTCTTAACCTGCCCGAGCTACCCCAACCGGCCGATGCAGCCGATGCTCTGGCGATTGCCATCTGTCACCTGCATACTGCTCAGACGATTGCTCTGCAGGAGGGCCGGCGGTGAAAATTGCGTGGCTTGCCCTGATGTCGTTGCTGGTTGCATTGTCTGCCCCCGCAGATTCCCCCCCTGTCATCCGTATGGACTTCTCCAACCCGGCACTCTACCCGGCACAATGGACTCTGGTTCTCCACCCCGATGGCAGCGGCCATTTTCACGCTGAGGGCGGCAAAAAGCCCAGCGATCAAAACGGTATGATCCTGCCCGCCGTTGTCGATCGTGATGTGAACCTGAGCAGCGACTTCGCCGGTCACATTTTCCAGGCTGCCCATAATAAACACCTTCTGAGCGGCAATTGCGAAAGCCACCTGAAAGTCGCATTTCAGGGACTGAAGAAGATCAGCTACAGTGGTCCCGACGGGCATGGCGGCTGCGAGTTCAACTACTCCTCAACCAAGGAAATTCAGGAACTGGGCGATTCCCTCGTAGGCGTAGCATCGACTCTGATCGAGGGTGCCCGGCTTGAATTGCTGTTGCAGCACGATCCTCTGGGTCTCGATAAGGCTATCCAATATGTTGTTGAAGCATCAGACGACGGCCGCTTGCAGCAGATTTGTACCATCCGGGGTATTCTCGAGCGCCTGCAAGACGATCCCCACGTGCTGGAAAGAGTACGAAAGAGGGCTCACATGCTGTTGGCGCGCTCTGGCAGCTGAAAATGCCCTGCTTTTGAGAAATTGGGCGCGACTTTTCATGCATTTCCAGTGTCTGAATGGGTGTGGGCTCCTCGCGATGGGCGAATCTGCTATCGGAGGCGAAGGAAAGGGTGGGGGCTCCATGAATAGATTAGAAAAGATTTGGTTCAGGCCAGCCGCCGGGCTTCTGGGGCTGGCTTTGTTTTTGGCGGCGACCGTCTCTCTCACAGCGCAGCAGCCTGATCCAAACGTACTCGCCGCACGCCTGAGCTTTGTAGACGGCGACGTACAGCTGTCGCATGGCAACCAGATTATTGCTGATCCGGCCCTGACCAATACCCCCCTGTTCCAGGGAACCGTGATCACGGCTAAAGAGGATGGCAAGGCTGAACTGCAGTTCGATGACGGCAGCGTAGTCCGGATCTCGCCGAACAGTTCTCTCAAAATCATGGAACTCCGGCAGGATGGCGGAACCGGTAAGACGGATTTGCTGCTCCAAAGCGGCTTGGCTTTCTTCGAGTTCCAGGGCGATACCTCTGCGAGCAGCATGGTTGTGCACTTTGGCGACAGCGCTGTGACCGCCAGCGGATTCACCCTGCTGCGCATCAGTCTAGACAATCTTCCAGGTGAGTTGGCCGTGTTCTCCGGCAACGCTCATCTTGAGCATGGGAATGCACTTTCACTCGACCTGCACGGCGGTGAGAGCCTGACCTTCAACGCTGCGGAACCCAATCTTTACAACCTGGCGGAGACCATTGAACCCGACTCATGGGATGCCTGGAATGCCGACCGCGATCAGGTGCTGACATCGCAGGAAGCCGCCAAGACCGCCGCCAGCGGCAGCGCGCCTAACAGCAATAATCCGGCCTGGAGCGACCTCGATGCCAATGGCAACTGGTACGACGTCCCCGGCCAGGGCTATGTATGGTCTCCTGCCGAAGCCGCTTCAGGTAATTGGGATCCTTACGGCTGTGGCAACTGGGTCTGGACGCCGCAGTTCGGTTACGTCTGGGTCTCATGCGAACAATGGGGCTACCTCCCCTACACGAGCGGCTACTGGAATTATTACGATGCCTTCGGCTGGGGTTGGAC
>NZ_JBARMD010000202.1:0-20658 GCF_049802275.1 Occallatibacter sp.
GGCTTGGAGCGGGGGCGGCTGGCGGTGGCGCTGGACCTGCTGACCGATTCGCTGATCATGGTGGGGCAGCACGGGGTGTATTGCGCTTCGAGCCGCAACCCTTCGAAACCGGCGCTGGACCTGCAGGCGGTGCTCAGCGGGATGGAGGGGGCGAAGGCACTGATCCAGTCAGTGATGGAAGAAATGAGGAAAGACAGGGAAAAGGGACTCGGGACTAGGGACTAGAAATCCCCGGACTAGAAATCGCCTCGAGACGTCCTCATCGACTGATTTTGTGGTTCAAACCAGACAGGAGCTCCTTCCATCGGCTCCATGAATCGAAATACGATAGACTGTTAGAGCGCGCCCGTAGCTCAGCTGGATAGAGCGAACGCCTCCGGAGCGTTAGGTCGGGAGTTCGAATCTCTCCGGGCGCACCATTTCCTGCTTCACATCTCCTGAAATCAATTTGGACATAAACCGGATTTGAGTCCGGATTCAAGGATCGCATGCACTTTGATTTTCATTTCACGGCTGTTTCGGTTTTGTGGACGCTGACCTTTGCGGCGCTTCTGGTTCTGCTGGTGGTCCTGATGGGGCGCGACCGGGCGCGGCGCTTTCCCTGGTTCACGGCTTCTATCGCACTGGTTGCGTTGCGGCTGCTGACAAACCGCCTGCTGCATGACAAGTTGCCGCAACTGACGATGGGCGCTATCGCGATTACGCTCGCGGACATTTCGGTCCTTGTCGCGCTGATCGTTCTAGTCGAGATGGCGCGGCGAGCTTTCAAGAAGGCCGGCGCCGCGGCGTGGGCCGGATGGACGGTCGGTCTGCTGGCGCTGGGCGGCGTCGTGCTGTGGAAGTGGGGGCCGTGGCCTCCGTTGAAGGGGCTTGCCTTCGATACCCTGATCGCCAAGCTGCAGTTCATGCAATTGATCGCCGTGAAAGCGGGACTGCTGGTTGATGTGCTTTCCGTGGCGCTGGGATTTCTGGTGGTGGCATTCGGGCAGCGTTACGGCGCCGGCTGGCGAAGCCATGTGCAACGCATCATGATCGGGCTTTCGACCGCTTCGATTGCGCAGATGGGGGCGCAGGGGATTTGGGAGATAATTGCGCGGCACACCACTCCGCACTCGCGGGAGGAGTACGAACACGTGATCGGGCTGCAGGAAAAGTTGCTGAACACGAACAGCGCCGTTTACGTGATTGTTCTGATCTGGTGGATCGTGTGCTTGTGGATAGATGAGCCGGGGGCGGTTGCAAGCGCCGATACGACGGCGCCTGTGCGTGAATACCTTGATGCGGACAAGGCTTCGGAAAGTCCGGAAAGCTAAGGCGAATCGACCAAAGTAGTTTCAGACCGACATTCATCAGGGGCTAGAAGCGCCCATTCATTGTGCGGCAATTGCGGCATGACTGAAGCCATGCCCTGATACAAACCATCATGAGTTCATTCTGTGTTCTGTGTCGATGGCGGCGCGACTGAAATCGTGCCCCTGATAGAGTTCATCGTGAGGTGTCGGGACGAGTGCGAAGCACTCTTTGACAATTCGGACGTTACGCCACTTGGAAGCCCCGAAGAGCAAGCGCAAATCATTCACCGCGTTCAGCGCCGCGGAATATCAAGGTTTTGCTGCAGCCTCGCTCAACCACGCGGACTACATGGCGAAGTCGATGAAGCCGCGCTGCGGATCTGTGTTGACCAGTTTGACGGTCAGCTTGTCTCCAACATCGAGCTTCGACCCGGGCTTGCCTGCATTCATCAACATTCCCTCGACGTGGGGATTGAGCACGCGCACGAATGTGCCGCTCTGACTTACGCCGGTGACGATTGCCGGAAACGACTGGCCAATGCGCGGATGCAGGACGACGGCAGCAATCCGCTTCTGCATGATGCGTTCCACCTTGCGCGCGGCGTCTTCCATCTGCGTGCAGTGCTGTGCCATCGCGCTCAGATCGCCTTCCGAGTAGGGCTGGACGGCCTTGGCCAGATGCGCCTTCATGATGCGCTGCGTGATGATATCGGGAAAACGGCGGTTCGGCGCCGTCGAATGCAGGTAGTCGCGCACCGCGAGGCCGAAGTGGCCGGGTGAGGGTTCATTGGGCTTTACAAGAACGTATTCTCCTGGACCCATCAGTTTGATCACCGTAAGCGAAAGGTCCGGAAAGCGATCGGGATCCTTCTGTTTCTGCGCCAGCAGGAAGTCATTGAGCGCTTTGGAATCCGGCTGCTCGGGCAGCTTTGTCCCCAGCCCGCTGGCAACTTCCACCATGCGATCCCAGCGTTTTGGGGTGCGCACGATGCGCCAGATCGATGGGATCCCGGCCGCCTCGAATGTGCGTGCAACGGTGCCGTTAGCCGCGACCATAAATTCTTCGATCAGGGATGTGGCTCGGTTCTTTTCGAGGCTGGTAATCCCGACGGCCTGATCATCGGCTGACATCAACGGTTGCGTTTCTATGGTTTCAAGGTCGAGAGCGCCATGCTGGAAGCGGCAGCCGACCAGGACCTGGGCAGCCTTGTCTTGAAGTTTGAGTTGGGTGGCGAGATCAGCGTTGGCAGCAACCTTGGCGGGTGCGGGGGCCCGGCCTTCCAGCCATGCGCCCACACTGTTGTAGGCAAGCTGCGCACAGTTGCGAACCAGTGCGCGATACACCGTTCCCCCGGAGACACAGCCTGCTGGATCGACCGTGAACTCGATGACGTCGGCGACGCGATCCTCATTCTCATTCAAAGACGTAATGCCCTCCGACAGGTCGGCCGGCAGCATCGGAAAGACTTTGACCCCGGTATAGACCGAGGTCGTCTCGGATTGGGCGTGCTTATCGAGCAGGCTTCCGAGCGGCACACGCACATCAACGTCGGCCACGCCGATGAGCACGCGAATGCGACCGTCAGGCAACTGCTCGGCCCACTCGATCTGATCGAGGTCCTTCGAGGTGTCGTTGTCGATGGACGACCAGAGAAGGTTCCGCAGATCCTGTGCGCCCGGAACCGCAGGCAATGCAGGCTCTGCTTCGATCTTCGCCAGCTCGGTATCGGTGCCGGTCGGAAAATCAGGTTGAAAGCCGTTTTGGATCATGTCGGCGTGCGCCGCTGCCACAAGGTCAAAGTGCAGATTCTTGGTGGAGTGCATCGTAAATTTGGCCCCTCAGACGTGAAGAGCCAGCCTATCACGCGCAGATGAGAACCGTGCAAACGCACCAAGGGGCGGTTCTGACACCGCCCCTCCCCTGCACAACTTTTTATTGAATACCGAGATCCGAAAGAACCTTGGGCTTGGCCTCGTCGACTGCGAGCAGGTTATGGCATGCCGCGCAATCCTGGGTGATTGACTTCCCGTCTTTTGCCACATGGTCTCCATCATGGCAACGGAAGCAGCCCGGGTAGTTCATATGCCCGATGTGATTCGGGTGCGTGCCCCAGGTGACTTTCATATCCGGGAATACGTTGGTGGTGAAGACATAGACCAGGCCTTCGCCCGCAGATTTGACGAGATCAGGATGCGCGGCCAGCGCGTCAGGATGCTGGTCGCGATAGAACTGCGTGAGCTGCGCGGGAATCTTGACGCGCGCCTCGGCTTCAGTCGCGTAGTTTGCCTTCAGCAGCTCGAGTCCCTCTTTGTGTACCCACGGCAGGTCGGGACTGATGGCGCCTTCTGCCATGGCGCGATTGAGCGCGTCTTCGGCGGTCTGCATGGTGTGTGCAGCGCGATTGTGGCAGTCGATGCAATCCATTACGCGACGCTCGCCTTGCGGCACTGCGCCCTTCAGACTTGAGACGGCGAAAGCGGTTTTCGAGCCATCCGCGAAGGTGCGCTGTGCCCACGGGATCGTTGTGCGCGTGGGATCAGTGGCGATGTACTCGATATGGCCGAGGTGGACGCCGTGAATGCCGGTGAGGTGCGAGAACGAGTCAATGCCGCCCAGATGCAGGACGACAACGCTCTGCGTCTCGGTATTTTTTTCGTCGTCGGCAAAGCTGGATTTGACCAGCAGCTTCTCACCGACAAACCTCGCTGGCGTGTGGCAACCTTCGCAGATCTCGCGGGCCGGTCGCAGGTTGCGGACGGGCGAGGGAATCGGCTTAGGATAACGATTGAAAGCGACTTCAACGAGTTGCTTGGTACCGTTTACCTTGGCCTCAAAATAGGATTCTGCTCCGGAGCCTATATGGCACTCGACGCAGGCGACGTGAGAGTGCGCGGAAACCTTGTACGCTGTGTACTCCGGGTGCATGACGTGGCAGGATGCGCCGCAGAACTGCGGGGAATCCATATAGGCCGCACCGCGATAGCTGGCCATCGAAACAACCAGCAGGTTGACGATCGTGGCAACGAGCACGATGTCGAGGCCGTGACGGAAGATGCGGTCGTTGAGATCGATCTTGGGAAACTCGGCTGGAATCTGCCCTGCGAGTTGCAGCTTTTTGCGACGGGCAAACACGCCGACCGGTATCAGCAGGAGACCGAGCACAAACAGCGCCGGCAGGATCAGAAAGAAGATGATGCCAAGGTAGGGATTGTCGTTTGGCCTGCCAAAGAGCTGCACCAGCCAGTAACCGATCATGGTGACGCCAGCGGCACTGGTGATGGCGCCACCGGCCAGGCTGATTGGATTGTTGCCGAAGAACAGAGCCGGCCGTACCCAGTTCTCGCGGAATCGTTGCAGCATTGCTATGTTCCCCCAGACGGTAAATGACCCGCTTCAAATTACCCCAGCGACGAAGTGTTGTCGCTGGAGCCCCAATATTTGTGGCTTGAAGCGGGCCGGATGTTTTGCCTATTTCAAGGTGCGGAAGTAGTCGACGGCGTCCTTGATCTGCGCGTCGGTGAGTTTGGGAGACATGGCCTTCATCTTGTTCTTGCCATTCTTGACGGCATCAATCATGTCCTTCTCGCTGCTCTTGTACTCTGCGGCAGGCTTGACGTCCATCATTTTGGCAATGCCGGCGCTCGGCGTTCCGGTGCTGCCGTGACAGCTCTGACAATTTGCCTTGTAAACCGCTTCACCCGCTGATTGAGCGAAGCCCATGGAGCCAGCCAGACACACTGTTGCAGCCAGCACCGCCATCGATCGAATCGTCTTCGTCATTGCAAGACTCCTTAAAAATGCATTATGGCCAGATGGTTGGGGGCCATGCCCATTCATTGGAATCCTACTTGCTCAAACACCGGCGACAACAAGAAGTAGCTTTGCCCTGTGATGCGCACCAGGAACCGTTCAACTGAAATCCGGCGCACCCCTGAAACTCGACGATGCGCCGGCACTGCTCTGATTGACTGCAACCACTCCTTGAAACATGGAAGCAGAACTGCAAAGTACGAACGACAACTACTTTGTGAACGTACGGAAATACTCGACTGCATCCTTGATTTGCGCGTCGGTCAGCTTGTCCTTGTATGGCTGCATTTTGCCGCTGCCGTTGCGGACCGCGTCGATCATCTGCGCTTCGCTCATTTTCTTTACGTCAGGATCGGTGGCAGGCTTGACCTTCATGGACTTGCCTGCGCCTGAATCTGCCAATCCCTTTTCCCCGTGACACATCTGGCACTTCGTCTTGTACGTCGCCTCGCCCGAAGATTGCGCGAAGCTCACTGTGCCGGCAAGAAGCATAACCAGAATTGCCGCCACACTATTGCGAGATAAATTGCTCATGTCATTCTCTCCCAGGGATCTCCCCTTACTACTGCGCGGGGAAAATCGCTGACGAAAGGGACATCTTTCAATGCAGAGCGGCTCTTCTCTTCAGGCAAGATCCGCAACTGCGCCGTTCATTCGTTGATCGGTGGACTGGTAATACTCAATGGTGTCCAGTCCACCACTTTACTCAGAATGCGTACCTCACACCCAGAGTGACAACATCACCATGAAATTCACGCGCAGCCGGACCAGGACCGCCGGATTCGTCGTAGCCATGGTGAACCCAGTTACCGTGCCACGCCCACTGTGGCGCGATGTGGATTACTAAATCGCTGAAGGGCGAGACAACTTTTGACTGCAAAGCGCCGGGGACCATCAGCGGGTTAAGAAGTTCTGCGGCGCCGCTGGTATCAGTGAAACGAGCGCCACCGTTAAAGTTGAAGTACTTCGACGGAGCCCAGCTGACGGCGCCTGCGAAGTATGTAACCGGAGCGTCATAATAGCCGTTGCCGAGATAGTAAGAAGGATCGCCGTCAGGGCTGTTTGTTGCCGTGCAAGCTCCAGCATTTACTGCCCCTGCCGGAAGCGGCGCATTGACATTAGGTATAAAGGCGTAGCAAATGTCAGTCCGCGAAAAGATGTCGTCGCGCGCGAAGTTGAAATCGAAGCTCAAAGTCTCTGTAGGAATGACCTGCGCAGCGAAGCTGAAGTCCTGATTGTGTTCCTGGTGATTCACCAGGGGGTCGGTATTTTTCGCCTGGAAGTCATTGACGGTAACGGCGAAGTTGATCCACTTTGCGGGAGTTACCAGGCCACGTGCCCGGATGTGATATAGCACGTTCGGCGCTTCGCGGGTGTAGGTATTCGATGGAGTCTGCGAGTTGGCGGATTTCGAATTCAGCGTATCGTAATTGACGTTAATGCGGAACACATGCGACGGCTGGACGACCGCGCCGAGCAGCAAGCCATTTTGATGCCAGGTGAGATCGTCGGCTACGCCCTCATCAAGATTGCCATCCACTATATTGCGATTGTTGAACCGCCAGCCACCGGAGAACTTGAACGCCTGGTTTATCGTGACCACACCGAGAACCGTGTTGCCAATGTTTTTTTGATCGAGGAACAGCCCATTGGTTGCCTGGGTGGTGGTCGGTGTGATGGAACTGAGCGGCGTAAGCATCGACGTAGTCGCTTTTCCCGTCCAGGCTTCGGTGTTCATAATCGAGAAACCAGATGTCCGGAGATCGCGGAAGACGAATGAGTCGGAGATGGAGAAATGCCTGTTCAGGTCCGCGACCATGCCGAAGTCGGCGACTGAATTGGCGCGCTTGTTGGTGGCCAGTCGACCATTCGCCATTCCACCGGTTTGAATTTCCTGCCGGATGAAAGTGCGGGTGTTCAAGCCATTGAAGGTCTGATTGAAATTATTCACGTTGTAGGTGCCGCCACTATATAGGAAGCGGCCATTGAATGAAACCTTGTCCCAATAGTGCGAGCTGAAGCGCATCTGTTCGGTGGGGAAGCTGGTGCGAATGGGTGAGATGGATGACGACACGATGGTTCCGGAACAGTACGGATTGGCGATTCCGTTGATCACGTTCTGCGTCTTGTTTGCACCGGTTCCGCAGGTGACGGTTGGGCCAGTGAGGACATCGACGCCGAGCGAAACTGGAGTTCCATTGGAAAGCGTGAACGGCGTCGGCGCCAGCTGGAAGGTCGAGTCGCCTTTGTAGAACCCGTAGAACTGGTCATAACTCAGCGTAGTCCGCTTGGCCAGCTTCACATCGACGCCACCTATGTAGGTCTGGCCGGTGTTCTGGAACATTTCGAGGACTTGTACGTCACCGGCATAATGCACCGTGCTGTACGTTGGCCCTTCATGGACGTTGAGGTTATAACCGGCGCGAAAGCTGAATCGCGAAACCGGAAACAGCGTCACGAGGAGATCGGTGTTTCGACGAACCGTGTTGAATATGTGCAGCGAACTGGGCTGCGGAACCAGGACCGGTGTCGCCGGAGTGGCCGTTGATAGCAACGAGTTCGGCATCAGGTTGTAATCGTAGTAATTGCGATCGCGCCGGAAGCCACCGGAGAAATCGTAGAGCTTGCCCTTGGAGAATTTCAGGTAAGACACATCGTTCGGCTCGCCGCCATAACCAAAGCTGGAGGTGGAGAGCGTATCAAAGAATGGCGTCTTGGAGGGATTGACCGTGTGCATCTCAAGAGATTCGTTCAGGATGCGCATTCCCGTTCCCTCGTTCACCATGGTCGCCCACATCGCACTGCTGCCGTCGTAATTGGAAATGACCCCGCCCACCTCAAAGTTGGAGTGCATGGTGTAGTTCCCAACTGTTTTTTCAGCAGGCGGGGCTGGCGCCTTCTTCTCCGTTGCCGGAAGTGCTTTCTGTGATTGCGTGGCTGGGGGCTGCTGGCCGAAGCTGTTGACCGCGCCGACGGCCAGCGTCGCCGCTATGGTAAGGGCGCACAACCGGGAGACCTTGATCCCGGCCGAGGACCCAACCAGACGGTTTGCGAATTCTGTCTGTTTTGTCATCGTTTGCCCCTTCCTAAAAATTGGTCTTGAAAAATGCTGGATGCGTGTTGGAGCCGTGAATATCGGTGTGGCAGATGGTGCACGACTGATATTGCACTGCCTGGTTGTGCGCAGGTCCCGTCGGAATTGGAGCTGTGGTGAAGTTCGGCGACGGCGAGTGGCACTGGAGGCAGATGGTATTCACCGTTGCGCGATTCAGCAGGCGCGGGTTCGGTCCGCCATGCGGGAAATGGCAGGCTGTGCAGCCTTCGGTTTTCACGACATCGTGCTCATACACGAACGGTCCCGCTGTTTCGGTGTGGCACTTGGTGCAAACCATGTCCATCTGCGCCGACGCACGCAGATTCTTCTTGTCGAATGTGCCGTGCGGATCGTGGCAGTCGGAACACTTCATCAGGCCCTCTTCCACCTTGTGGTGGAAAGGCATATTGAATTGAGGCTTGGTATCGGTGTGGCACTGGAAGCAGAGTTTCGGTTCCGCAACCTTGAGAAGCTGCTCCCTGTCTTCGCCGCCATGAATGCTGTGGCAGCTTACGCAGCTGACTTTGTTTTCGCCGTGCGCGGTGCGCTCGAAGTTGGCGTGCTGGCCCTGGTGGCAACTGAGGCACTTTGCATCCACTTCTCTGGCCGTTGCCTTGGCGGGATTGAAGATCTTGGTGACATCGCCACCACCGTCAACGTGCGCCTTGCCCGGTCCGTGGCAGCCTTCGCAGGTGACTCCGGTCTTGCCGTGCATCTCAGCCAATTTGGTGTGCGGGTTCGAGCTGAACCCTTTTGCAACTTCGTCGTGGCAGGTAGCGCAAGTCTCCTGGCCAACGAAATCTCCGGGCGCTGGTGCGGCTTGACTTGTTTTCGCGCCGGCTGGGCTTGATCCCTTCGCCGGAGCGGCGATTGCGCGGGTGCAAAAGAGAACCACCAGGAGCAAGAGCAGCAATGAGACGAGCAATCCCGGTTTAATTCCCGGAATCTCGGTCTCAGGCATCCGCATTTTTGGCCTATCCTTATGCATAAAGACCACCTTAGTAGGCGTCCGTAGCAGGCTTCGGCGCCACGTTCGCCATTGTCTCCCGCTGGCTCCCTTAGCGTTGAGCAGTTTTGGTCACTTTGGAACAAAAGGTGCATTCTGTGGGGAGCATCACCTTATGGGCGCAATCGTATCCTGCTCGCGAATGCGGTTTCGGTGACCTCCATCACACGGCGTGGACCGAGATGAGCGGCTCGGGAGTGCCGCGTTACTCCGGAACTGGATCTCCCCCATGGTTCGCAATCATCGGGGCCACAGGCTAGAGACAAACCAACTATATTCAGCGATTTGAGGACGCAGCCTACTCTGCCTGCAGCCGAGGTGATGATAAATCTTCAAAGGATTTCCGCAGCGGCAATATTGCACCGGAGCGATGGCTGTGGTTGGGCTCTCATCACATTTGCTACTTTCTCGCGAATGGGATGAGTCGCCGCAAAAATTTCGCGAGAGGAATTGGTCGCGGGCTCTTGCTGGATTTGAGTGTCGTTTATTCACTCCAAGCTGCACTTTGCTTCTGGTCACGTGAGCCCCATCACATCCATGCGCAGTTCATATTGAGCAGACTGTATCTGGGTAAAAAAAGATGATCGAGCAGGAAATCACGGTGGGCCCCCAAAGACGGCAAAGGATTATGTCTCGTCCGTCTCCCGTGGGCTGTGCATCATGCTCCAATCGCCGTCCCGGCTGGTTTTGTTCGCTGGGCAGCGCCGTGCTCGCCGATCTGGAACTGGTAACGAGCACAATCAGCCTGCCTTCGCAGGCGACCCTGTTCACCCAGGGAGAAGATGCACGTTGTCTTTACCTCATCTGTGGCGGCTATTTGAAACTGACCGCGGGACGCGCTCAAGATAGGCAGATGATTGTGCGGGTCGCAGGCCCCGGTTCAATGCTCGGGCTATATGCGGCGCTTTCTCATGGAGTGTATGAGGTTTCTGCCGAGTCATTGACGCCCGCGCAGCTCCGTCCGGTGGAAAGAGAGCGATTTCTCACATTTTTGCGCAATCACAAAGAGGCGCAGATGCGAGCAGTTCAATGCATCTGCCAGGAATACCGCTTTGCGTTGCAGGATGCGTGCCGCATTTCATTGGCAGAGACCGTCGCCGGAAGGCTCGGACGCCTGCTGCTGGAGCTTGCGCACCAGATTGGCGAGCACGTGAATGGCGGGTTCCGCTTTCCGCTGCTGCTCACTCACGAGGAGATGGCCTCGATGGCGTGCACAACCCGCGAGACCGTTACGCGTACCCTGGGGCAATTCCGCAAGGATGGGTCGATTTCGATTGAAGATTCAGTGATTACGCTCAATCAGCCGGAACGGCTCCAAAACCTGAATTAGTCCAATCCTGCAACAGCCGCGGATTCGCGGCTTCCTCCCGACCTCCCTCTGAAGTCCAAGGGATATCATGGTATTTGGGAGTATCGGCACGCGTATGACTCGTTTTGCGGCTTGTTTTTCTGCAGTACTTTTCTCCTGCACAGCGCTGGCACAGGTTCCGAGTCCTTCCCCGGCCCCTGTCCAAGTGCCTGTAGCCCCCACGTCCTCTCCTGAAGTGCAACAGTTTCAGAAGATTGAGAATGCCTGGTCCGATGCGGTGAACCAGCGCGACCAGTATGCCTTGGAGCTAGTGCTCTCGCCCTTGTTTATCGACGTTTCCGGGTCAGGGGATATCTCCACGCGCAACCAGCAATTGACCTACCTGATCACCACCGAAGACAAGACTCTGCACCTGGATCAGAAGGTGATTACGGTTCGGATGCTGGGAGATACTGCTGTAGCGAATGGGACGTACGTCCTTCACCATCATGGTTCCTCGGGTCAGGTGGATGAAAAGGGTGTGTTTACCCATGTGTTCGAGCGCGCTCACAGCGGCTGGATGTGCATTAATTCGCAGCGCACCGTGCTGCGCGAAGACGGCGGCAAGAACAAGAAGCAGTCGAATGCCGAACTGCCGTTCCATATTCCAATCTTTGGGAAAAGCGACAAATAGGACGCGTGGAAGAGGCAAAGTCCAGAGCTCTCAGCGGTTATATTTCTTGAGCGCCTGCTGCAGCTTGTCGTGAGGCAGAGCGATTACAGTATGCCCGTCGATTCCGGTCATCGTCTTCGCGCCGACCATGGCGTTGACGATGGCCTCTTCCGTGGCCTCCACTGTGGCCTCAAACAGCGGACTGATTCGCTCATTAGAGACAGCCTTCACGGTGTTTGGGCCGGGTTCATCATTGGCGCGCGGGTTGGCCGTCGAAAAGGCGATGAAGATGTCTCCTGAGCCGTTGCCGGAGATCGATCCAGTGCGGGCGAGGCCAAGCGAGGCGCGTCGTGCAATGCGCTTCAACTGATGCGGCAACAGCGGCGCATCGGTCGCGACGACAATGATGATGGACCCAACATCGCCTTTCAATTCGCTGCCGGGTAGTGCAAACGGGGTAATCTGCGCGTAAGGTTCGTTTCCGGGAATCTCCTTGCCAACGGGAACGCCGGCGATCATCAACTGCGGGCGGCGACCGCAATTGCACTGGACCAGCACGCCGACGGTGTAGCCACCTTGAGCCCGTGAGAGAACGCGGGAAGCGGTTCCTGTGCCACCCTTGAAGCCATAGCAGACCATGCCCGTTCCACCGCCGGTATTGCCCTCCGCGACAGGGCCGGACTTTGCGGAGTCGAGCGCGGCAAAGACATCGTCCTTCTTTACGTGAAAGCCGTTCAGGTCGTTCAGGTAACCGTCCCAGGTTTCAGCGACGACGGGCAAGGCCCATGGCTGAGCGAGAGCACCGTGTTGCAGGCCCCAGGCGATCATCGAGTCGCGCACCACGCCAACACTATGCGTATTGGTGATGGCCACCGGACCTTCAAGAAAGCCGGATTCCTCGACCCACGTGGTGCCTGTCATCTCGCCGTTGCCGTTCAGGCTGAACCATCCCGCGTAGACGGGTTCGACGTTCTTCGGGCCGCGGGGCAGGACGACTGTGACGCCGGTGCGAATGGGACCTTCGCCGACTTTCAGCGGCCCATCACCGCGGATCAAGGTAGTCGAGCCGACCTGGACGCCGGGTACATCGGTGATCGCATTGAATTGCCCCGTTGAGCCGTCGAACGGAACACCGAGATCGCGGGCGCGAATGGTTTTCGGCGGGTCGCTCTGGGCGATGGAAGCCATGACTGCAACGAGGAATAACGCAAAGACGACACGGACGTGCGTGAGCATATCCCAATCTACATCAGCAGAGAAACAGCGTTAGCCAACTTTGGCGGCGCGGGGAGCGCCGCCTTGCGAACGGCTGGAACCCTGCACACGAATGGAAACGTGCACCAGGCTGAGTGCGGCCGGCGTGACGCCGGGAATGCGGCTGGCCTGGCCAATGGTGATCGGACGAACGCGCTCGAGCGTTTCGCGCATCTCGCGCGAAAGGCCGCTGATGACGCTGTAGTCGATCCAATCCGGAATGGCGACGGCTTCGGCGGCTTTGAGCTTGTCAATGGCCTTGCGCTGCTGATCGAGGTAGCCAGCGAACTTGATCTCGGTTTCAACGGCGCGAGCTGCGCTGCGGGCTTCGGGGTTATGGACGAATCCTTCTCCAAAATAAGAGAGTAGCGGATCATCACCGAGCGCATCTGACAGGGCATTAAGGACGGGCTGAATGCCAACTTCGGGCCGCTTGAGTAATTGCGCCCACGTCTGTCCGGCGACAGACCCAAGATCGCCCACTCCCGCCGCAGCGAGCTTTTCTGTATCGACCTTGCGCGTCGTGAGCAGAGTCTGAAGTGCTGCCATGCGGGCTTGCTTCTGCTCGTATTCGGCCCAGGCGTCATCGTTGATCAGGCCGAGGCGGCGACCGTGAGGCGTGAGGCGGCGATCGGCGTTGTCGATGCGGAGGTGGAGGCGGAACTCTGCGCGCGAGGTGAACATGCGATAGGGTTCATTCGTTCCCTTGGAGATCAGATCGTCGATGAGGATACCGGTATATCCTTCTGTGCGATCCATGTGGAACGGAGACTCGCCCTTGAGCCATAGCGCCGCGTTGATGCCGGCCATTATTCCCTGGCATGCGGCTTCTTCATAGCCGCTGGTTCCGTTGATCTGGCCGGCTAGATAGAGGCCCTGCATCGATTTCACGCGCAGGCTGCGATCGAGTTCGGTAGCGTCGACGGAGTCGTATTCGATGGCGTAGCCGGGGCGCAGCATCTCTGCCTGATCGAGGCCGGGGATGGAGCGCACGATCTGCCACTGCACTTCCATTGGCAGCGAGGTTGACATGCCGTTGACGTATACCTCGTGCGTATTGAGGCCTTCCGGTTCGAGGAAGAACTGGTGCTGTGTCTTGTCGGGGAACTTGACGATCTTGTCTTCGATGGACGGGCAATAGCGGGGGCCGATGCCCTCGATCTGTCCGGAGTACATGGCCGAGCGATGAACATTTTCGCGAATGAGGCGCAGCGTTTCGGGAGTTGTGAAAGCGATGTGGCAACTGATCTGCGGCTGCACGATCTTCTTTGTGCGGAAGCTGAATGGAGTCGGTTCGGCGTCGCCGGGTTGCTCTTCGAAAGCGTCCCAACGGATGGTGCGGCCATCGAGGCGCGGTGGCGTGCCTGTTTTCAGTCTGCAGGTCCGCAGGCCAAGAGCCCGGAGAGCTTCGCCGAGGAGGACCGAAGCGGGTTCTCCGCTGCGGCCAGCCGGGTAGCGCTCTTCACCGCAGTGGATGAGGCCGTTGAGGAAGGTACCGGTGGTGATGATAGTGGCGCCGGCGAGGAGTCGGCGGCCGTCGCGGAGTTTGAGACCGAGTACGCGGCGATGAGGACGGGTTGGGCGGGGGACTTCAGGCTGCGAACCCCAGGTCTCAGAATCGAGACCCAGCGACATGCTCAGGGCCGGCTCTGGGGCACCCACATTTTGAGTGGGCGCGGCGTCCTCTTCGATTACGAGGTCTACCACTTCGGCCTGGCGGATATGGAGGCCGGGCTGGGATTCGAGCACTTCGCGCATCTTCACGCGATAGAGTTGTTTGTCGCATTGGGCGCGGGGGCTCCAGACGGCAGGGCCGCGCGAAGTATTGAGGAGCCGAAACTGGATGCCGACGGCATCAGCGACCTCGCCCATGATGCCGCCAAGCGCATCGACCTCGCGTACCAGGTGGCCTTTTGCAACTCCGCCAATCGCTGGATTGCAGCTCATCTGCGCAATGAGGTCAAGATTCATGGTGATGAGAGCTGTTTTCAGCCCCATGCGCGCGGCGGCCATGGCTGCTTCGCAACCCGCGTGGCCGGCGCCCACAACAACGACGTCGTATTGTTCGGTAAAAGGCATCCGATTCTATTTTACGGGTCTTGCGGGTTTCGCGAGTTGGAACAGGAGTAATGGAGCCGAGGATCCGCACATCTCGAACAGGCCTCAATTTCTTTATAATGGCCGCATTCACTGCGTCAACGAGGAATGGGGTTTGTAACTCGGATGAGCTTTTGCACGTGCGGAAAAACCGCTGAGACGTTTGGGGGCTTGTGTTCGCGGTGCGGCGCGCTTCAATCGCTTGGTCTAGGGGCGGACGCGTCGGCTGCGGATGTGGAGGATGCATACCGGACGCTTGTGAAGGTCTGGCATCCGGACCGGTTCCAGAACGACCTCAAGCTCAAAATTGCGGCGGATGAAAAGCTCAAAGAAATCAATGCGGCGCACGACTACCTCATTGCAGAGCATCCAACGAGGGAATCATTTACCGCAGCACCCGAACCGGAGCCTACGCGGGCCAAGCGAGAGCGTCCCGCCGACGTACCGGACTTTGTATCGGAGGCAACCGGAAGTCCCGAGCCTCCCGCGCCTCGGCGATACGCTATTTTGGCGGGCCTTCTGTTGAGAGCTCTAATCGCTGCCGGGGTCGTCGCGGCGATGGCACTGATGTGGCTTTCAGCAGATTCCCTGCTTTTGTCGAACCCTCAGACGGCCGGTATCTGGGGTGAGTACAAGGGCCAGGTCTCGTTAGAACTTCATTCTGTCTGGATACGCATGTGGACAGAAGCGAAGGAGAAACTGCACACTGCCAGGACAAGAGATGCTGTGCCAGCACCTGTGCCACCTGCTGAAGGCGATCGCACAGCAGGCCTTGAGAAACATAGCGAGCCGTCGGTGCAGGTCAAACCCTCTGAACGACTTTCGAAGGCTCAACCATATGTCACCTCAGGACTGACTCCCCTTGAGGTCCTGGCAATTCTCGGAAAACCAACCTCCTCGTCTGGAGCAAAGATGTGCTACGGAGGATCGGAGATTGACTTCAGAGACGGAGAGGTCACGGGATGGAAGATTGATGGAAAGTCACCGATACGGGTAAAGCTATGGCCCAACCGGCCGCCGGTACCTGGGATGACGACGTTCGGTGTGGGCTCGTCGAAGAGTGACGTGATCGCATTGCAGGGGACTCCAAGCTTGTTTTCAGACAACGAATTCGGCTATGGCGGCTCGATGGTTTTCTTTGACAACGAACATGTTGTCAGCTGGAAAGAGGACCCGGCCTCGGTGCAATTGCGGGTGCCACACTAGAGTCTCCGTTACCCTCGGAGCGGTTGCGTTCGGGAAATACGCTGCTACGATGCACTGAAAGCACGACAATTTCATCCAACACGCAGGAGGAATTGCCGCATGGGCCTGTCGGAAAACTCACGAGAACATTCAGAAAACATCGCTCCGATCTCCCCGGCCTCTTCCAATGCCGAGGGGCAGAATCCAGTGCAGTCGCCCGAAGAACTGAAAGAAGAGAGTCGCAAGATTCGCCGCCTGCAAATCATGATGAGCATGGTGACGCAGGTGATCGCGCAGGACTCGTCGCTCACCGTGGACGAAGCATCTGAGATGGTTGCCGATACCCGCAAGGCCGCGCTCGCAATGTTTCCCGATAAGGAACTTGCCTTCAATCTGATCTACTGGCCGCGTTTACAGCGGCTGATGCGTGAGCGATATCGAATGCAGTGAAACAGGGTCAGGAATCAGTGTTCAGGGGTCAGGCTGCTGCTTTGCGACCGCGCAGAGGCTCGTCCTATCAGTTGCTGAACAATCTTTGCAGTGATCAATGCTTTCTTACTTGTTTTCGTTTCCGACGAGGCGGAAGGTGATGGTGCCCCAGAAGAGCCGGGCGCGCATCTGAACCGGTAAGTGGCGGTCGTCGTCTGTGTACCATATCCAGATGTTTCCGCGGTTTTTGACGACGCCGGCGTCGGAAGTGGGCTGTACGCGGATGGTTTTGAAGGTTCCCAGGGGTGTTTTAATCACTTCCCTGCCTTCGACCTTCATGGTGACGGGTACATTGTGCATTGCGTCGACGACCGGCATTACGAAATTGTGTCCGACTTCGAGCGGCTGCGATGAAGCGTAGAACACTCCTGTGAGCAGGTCGGTCATGCAACCAGGGATCGCGGACTCGACGTGTTTGCTCTGGCCGGTGACAAGGTTCTTTTCGTCAAGGATAGATTTCGATTGGGCGTAGTCCATTCTGAGCGTGGAAGTGATTTTGCGTCGGCCCTCGATGGTCTGCTTGTCGAACTCGTAGGTGCAGCCCTTGGCGCGATCGAAGTTCGACTGAAACTGATCGCTGGCGTGAAAGAGCAGGTTGATGGCGCCGATCGTGGCAGCGTCGGCAGAGAGTTTCTCGCGGTCACCGACGGCTTCGAAGTGAATGACGGCAGTTCCTGCGGAGAAGGCGCGCCAGTCGACTGCGTAGGTGAGGGTTTGATTCTGGGGGTAGGTGAAGCCCGGGCGCGGCGGGGCTAGCGGCGGAAGCTGAGTCGCGGGCGGGGTCTGCTGGGCGCGCAGCGCGGCAAGGATCAGAGCGCAAGAAATTGCCGTGAACCTCGTGCGCTTTCTCACCTTGGGGCTCTGCTCCTTTAAGTATTGGACTGACTTGACGGCAAAACCGGCGCCGGCCTGTTTAATGGGGAGCATGAACAAACAAACCCATCGCCGGCCGGAGGAAGAGCAGGCTCAGATAGAGCAGGGTGGCTCCTATAGCAGAATTGTACTCGCGGTGCCTTAAGTAAAGGCCAAGAGAGAACTTGCCGGCCGAAACTTCGGTTTCGCCTGGAGGTGGGGCAGCGGCGGTAATGCGCGGCAGGAGCCGTGGAACTCGACGGCAATATGCATCGAAATCTGGGAAATTTGACCGCAAAAACCGCTCTTCCGAGGCGATGACTGGCACATAAATGATTAGAAACATGGCTGCCAGCATCGCTGCAACGGGCCAACTGAGCAAAGCAACCGCAAATCCCGCGGCAATGAGAATCGATCCCAGGTAAAGCGGGTTGCGGGTATATGCGTAGGGCCCTGTCTGGGTAAGTTCGCGATTCTTTTTGACATATCCTGACGCGTAGGCACGCAGCCAGAGCCCCGGCAGGACGAGCAGCAGACTCCAGGCCACTGCGGCCGGACGGGGCTCACGACGCCACAATTCGAACAGATACAGGGCAGCAGTCAAGAATCCGAGCGGCACACGAATTCGGCGCGCAACCTTCTGCCAGCGCTCCGCGCTTTTGAGTTTCGGGCGTTTTTCTTGCGGAGTCATTGGGCCGCCTCAGAATAAAGCAGTTCATCGGCAGCCTGCAGCACATCTTCCGGTGTGATGGTGAGCAGTCCCGCCTCGGGGGCCGCGTGCCGGGTATGATCGCGGCGGCTCTCGGGGCTGCGCAGGACTCTGAATCGCGTTCCGTAGGGGCCGTTGCGACTGGGATCGGTGGGACCGTATATGCCGACAACCGGGCAGCCAAGCGCGCAGGCTAGATGAAGAGGGCCGGTATCGCCGGCGATGACGAGCTTTACCCGACGGGTGATGGCAATGAGTTGTTCCACCGAACAAAGCAGTGGAGTCGCCCCGCCTCCGGTCTTCTTGAAGACGGTGTCTGCAAGAGAAACTTCGCCGGGTCCGGCATTGACCAGAACCTGGCAGCCGCGGTTGAGCAATCCGCGCGCGACCTCGGCGTAACGTTCCACCGGCCAGCGCTTGGCTCCCCACCCTGCCCCGGGGTTGATGAGAACGATGGGTGCAGCATCACCGGAAGAGAGGCGTTCGGTTGCCCACGATTCTGCTGCAGGATCAGTCGGCAGGAAAGGCTGCACCGGGGTCAGGGCATCTCCGGCTATGGCAGAAGCCAGTTCGATATCCTGCTCGATCACGTGCGCGGCATGAGTGTCGACTCGTTCAGTAAAGAGCCAGCGAGCGGCCCTTTCGCGCGGATTTAATTCCCCGATAAACCGCCGGCTTGCGGCCATTCGGCTAATGACCGCCGAGCGCAGCGCGCCTTGCAGGTCGAGAACGGCATCGTAATGCTCGCTCTTCAGCGTTTTACGAAGTCTGTTGATTTCGTGGCGGGTCTGGCTGGTGAACGGGTTTTTGCGCCATTGTTTCGATGCCGCGATGTGCAAGCGATCCACGAGCGGCTGCATCGCTGCTGCTTTGCCGGTGTCACGGCCCACACTGCCATCCGATGCAAGCAGCGCGCGCCATGTGGGCTCAACCACCCATTCGATGATCCACCCGGGATGGGCCATACGCAACGCCGTGACGGCCGGAAGGGCATGGAGGATGTCGCCCATGGCGCCCAGGCGGACCACGAGGAGGCGAAACTTTGATTGGGTTTGCAAAGTTTGATTTTCTCACAACGACTGGAGTGCGCGGTCTGCCCGCAGCCTGCCTGCAAGCCAATCGGACACTTGCGATTCATCTTCGATCGAGAGCGTTAGGCGGGCTGTTTTGAGTTGAAGCGAGGATGGAAATGCCGAGGCGAGAGCGCCAAGCCGAACTTCGTCCTTTTCAGTTGTGACGAGGGCGGTGGCGCCCGAAGATCGGGCTCCTGCAATGAGGCTTTCTATATCGCGTGAGGTGTAGCGGTAGTGATCTGCGAACGAGACATGAGAGGCGAGAGTCATGCCGCTGGCTTTAAGACCGGCAAAGAACTGTTCGGGCCGCGCAATGCCGCAGAAGGCGACGACGGAGCCGGTGACCCGCGGAATTTCCATACGGCGGCGCAAACGCCAGATGGGGCCGCTCCAGCCCCAAGTGCGAAGTTCGGCTTCGAAGGCGGGATCATCGGCCGAAATTGCCAAGACGTTCGCGCGCATCGCCGCATGCAAGCTTTCCCGGAGATTTCCGGCGGGGAGCAGGGTGTCGTTCCAGTCCGCGCGATTGACGATCAAGATGTCGATGTCGCGAAAGAGTTGCCGGTGCTGGAAGCCGTCGTCGAGGATGTGAACCTGGGGTCGAACCTCATCCGATGTAGCTTCAGAGAGTCGTCCGGCATGGTAACGCTCGGCAGCAACGTAGACCGGCACTCCGGCCTCGCGAGCAATCAACAGCGGCTCATCGCCGTATTGCTCGGCTGTGCCTTCTGGAACAACACGGGATGCCTCACGGCTGCTACGGCCATATCCGCGCGAAAGCACATCGACATGAAAGCCTCGCTCGGAAAGGAGGCGCGCCAGCGTAATGGTGAGTGGCGTCTTGCCGGAACCGCCCGTAGAAAGATTGCCGATGCTGATCACCGGGTTGCGTAGTCGGCGCATCGGTTCCCAAGCGCGCCTCAGGCGCAGTTCGCGTAATGCGACGCCCGCGGCGTAGAGAGGAACGAGCGGCATCAGCAAGGGGCGTTTCATGCCGGTCTCCCGGCTCTTCCAAGGCGGATCGTTGCTTCCGAGTCCGGCGGGAGATGCAGGATTTCGCGCAGCGCATCGATGGAGCGAGCGGTCGCGCCTGCCTGCTGCTCAAACACGTGGCGTGCGCGTTCGCCCATTTTGCGTGCGTCCTCAGGATCGCTAAGCAACTCAATCAATGCCCTGGACAATTCTTGTTTGGACGCGATGCAGATGGCGTCGTGCGCACGCAGATCGTCGGTGATGGTGCGGAAATTCGCGTAGTGCGGACCCATAACGATGGGCACTCCAAATTGAGCTGGCTCCAGGGGGTTGTGGCCGCCGGCAGGCACGAGGCTTCCGCCAACGAAGGCTACGGCGGCGAGCGAATAGATGGAAGCTAGTTCACCGATGGTGTCGAGCAGGACGATATTTCCGCCGACAAGGCCATCGTGCAGGTCGGGAGGATGGGTGTACCACTCGGAACGGCGGACCCAGGGGATTCGGGCTGCCCGAAGCAAGCCTGCCACCGTCTCGAACCGCTCGGGATGTCGGGGCGCAAGAACGAGGAGAAGGTCTGGGTGTAAGGCTTGAAGATGCGGCCACACTTCTATAAGGGCGGATTCTTCCCCCTCCAACGTGCTGCCGGCAACAATGATGCGCTGCGCGGGAGCAAGCGCTTTGAGCAACTGAGTAGCTTTGGCTTCCTTTGCGACGCGTACATCGAACTTAAGGTTTTCCGAAACACTGACGAGTTCCGGCGGGCAGCCAAGTTCTACAAGGCGCTCCGCATCCGTGCTTGTTTGCGCCAGCACCCGGCTGAGTTGACCCAGTATTGGACGCCACAGGCGCACGAGCATCTGATA
>NZ_JBARMD010000203.1:0-5954 GCF_049802275.1 Occallatibacter sp.
CTTCGGTTATGACGGACGGGTCGAAGTCGTCCGGCATGTAGTTACAAACCAAATATTGGGGCATGACTTTTCTCCTTGTTTTTCGTGACTTGTTTCGAGGCCTCGTTTCCTGTTCACTCAGGAACCGCAGCTCATCGTTCTTTTGTCCTATAGTCGTTAGCGAGGCAGAAAATCGACAGCTGCCCGAGTTTTTATTTAAGCTGGCGAGTGGCCTGGGTCTTGGGATGCGTCTGACTCACCGTTGAATGGGTGCCCCAGGTCCCTCGCCTTTGGGGACCTGGGATAGCAATAACCTCACCCCTGTGTTCTTTCCAATTTCCACTCAGCCGGCAATTGCCATCCACGTCCCGACGCGGTCCACGATGACTCGATCTCGACGGTTCCCTGAACTCCAGTCGCGTAGTGGCGAGGGCTCGACCATTTCCAGTCCTCCGGCTTGGCGCACAGACCACGAACCACCGGATTGCGATGCATGTAGCGCAATTTCTCGACGCGCTTTTCCTCACTGTGAACGTTGAAGTCGTAATAGCGTGCCTGCCAAAAGGGCCGCTCCGGGCACCGAAGAGAAACGGAGAGCTTGAGTGCCTGCACTACACGCGCCAGTGTGCCGCGGCGCGGCTCGCTCACCAGCAGGTGCACATGCTCGGGCATCACGACATAGCCCGAGACAACGAAGCAATAGCGCAGGCGGATGCGCTCCAGCGCGGACTCGAAAAGTTCACGGGCAGCCGCGGGATTCAAGTGCGCAAGCCTCCGGTAACAGCTGAAAGTAAGGAAATGAAAGTCGCCGGTCTGCTGGTATCGCACGAGTCCACGGGGCATTTGCGGTTAGGATACATCGCCGCGTGTACTGGCTTGTAATCCCAGGTCCCCAAAGGCGAGGGACCTGGGGCACCCATCTTTTATGGGAGATGAGCATCCACTTTCTTTATCTTTTCATTTAGCTGCCGAATCCGCTCCTGCAGGAATTGCCGCTCCGGTTCCTGTTGGGTCAGCGCCAGCGCCATTTCATAAGAAGCCCGAGCCTCAACGGTCCTGCCGAGCCTCCGGCACATATCTGCGCGAGCTGCATGTGCCAGGTAGTAATTCGCCAATTCGCCATGTGCCAACACCGCGTCGATATGCGCCAGACCGGCCTCTGGACCATCGCGCATCGCAACGGCCACGGCACGATTCAGATGTACAACCGGCGAAGGCTGAATTCGCACCAATTGGTCGTAGATCGCAACAATCTGCCGCCAGTCGGTTGCAGCGGGCGATTCCGCCTCGGCATGAACGGCCGCGATGGCAGCCTGCAACGTGTAAGCACCGAAGCGGCGGGAGTTCAGGGCCCTCTGCACCAATGCGACTCCCTCCGCGATCTGCTCCCGGTTCCAGAGCGAGCGGTTTTGATTCTCCAGCAAAATCAGCTCTCCGGTCGGAGAGGTTCGCGCGGCGCGACGGGATTCCTGGAGCAACATCAGGGCAAGCAGGCCAATCACCTCCGGCTCTGGCTGGAGTTCGCTCAGCAGCCGGCCCAATCGAATTGCCTCGCCCGTTAGCTCGGCCCGCGTTACCTCCGCTCCCGCCGCAGCCGAGTAGCCCTCATTGAAGACGAGATAGATAACCTGAAGCACTGCGTCAAGGCGCCCTGGCAACTCCTGCTGCGCCGGCACCTCGTATGGAATCGATGCCTCGCGAATCTTTGCCTTGGCGCGCACAATACGCTGTGCCAGGGTCGCCGGCGTAACCAGAAATGCCCGGGCAATTTCCTCGGTCGTGAGGCCGCAGACTTCGCGCAGGGTGAGCGCGACCTGCTGCTCCGGAGGCAGAGCGGGATGACAGCACGTGAAAATCAGACGGAGGCGATCGTCCTCAATCTCTTCCTCTTCCGGAGGAGTGTTCCCTGACGCAGCGTGATCGGCGCGCGATTCGATATGGGCAACAAGATCTCTTTGTGCTCCATCGAAACGTGCGCGGCGGCGCATAGCGTCGATGGCTTTGAAGCGGGCCGTTGAAATAAGCCACGGGCGCGGTTTGTCTGGAATGCCCGCCTGCGGCCAGGACGTCAGAGCAGCAGCGAAAGCCTCGTGCATCGACTCTTCGGCAAGGTCCAGGTCTCCGAGCAGGCGTACGAGCGTCGCCAGAACCCGGCCCGATTCCAATCGGTAGAGAGTCTCAATGGTCCTGCTGAGTTGTTCGGGCACAGGCAGAGGCTGATACATCGGCGTCTAGGCCAAACTATAGCGGAACCAGAGCCGATGTATTTCGCACAAGACAAAACAGACCCCAGGGACCCCGGCTTCGCAAGCGGGATGACAAGGGTTTTCTTATTTCGGGTACTACTGGCTCAGAGGCGCCAGATGCTTGGTGTTCTGGTAGGTGTACTGGATGCGGTGGATCACTGTAATGGTGGAAAGCACCGCAAGCACCCAAAGCACCGGCGCCATTACGCCAAATTGCTCAAAGAGCGCGCCAAGAAGGATGAGCACGATGCGCTCGGGGCGCTCCATGAATCCCACTTTGCACGAGCCAATCAGCGCCTCGGCACGCGCCCGCGTGTAACTCACCATCAGCGACGTGACCATGACAAAGGCAACCAGCACCACGTAGCGGAAGCGGTTGATGCGGCCGTAATAGACGAGCAGCCCGAAGAAGAGCACCACGTCGGAGTAGCGATCGATCACCGAATCAAAAAAGGATCCAAATACCGTGACCTGGTTATTGCGGCGGGCAACACGCCCATCCAGCATGTCGAAGATTCCCGCGCCGAAGATGACCAACCCGGCGTAGAAAAACATCCGCCCGGCGTTGGTCGCGTCGGCATGACCAAAGAGAAACGCCGCGATAATGTTGATCACGAGTCCGATGAAGGTGAGTGCGTTGGGAGAGATGCGGGTCAGTGCAAGGCCATGCACGATTCGATCAAGTAGCCAGCCGCACGCGCGGCCAAAAGCACTGGTCCAGGTCATTCTTACTTCCTTATTTCTCTGTGCCGGTCCCGGCCTCTTCTTCGTCTTCGCCCGCTTCGTCGTGGACGGTGGTCAATTTCAAAATTTCGAGTTCGCGCTTGCCGTTGGGTGTGACGATGGTGGCGATATCGCCGACCTTTTTGCCGACAATGCCGCGGCCGATCGGCGAAGTCGTCGAGATTAGTCCCTTGGCCACGTCGGATTCCTCGCTGGTGACCAGCCGGTACACGATCTCTTCTTCTTTGGTGGAGTCGTAAACCACCACCGTTGAACCGAAGCCAGCCTTGTCATGCGGGATGTTAGCCAGATTCACAAGCGAAAGCTCCGCCATGCGCCGCTTGAGCTGGCCCAGGCGTGCATTCACGAATTCCTGCCGCTGCTTCGCCATGTGGTACTCGGCGTTCTCTGACAGGTCTCCCATGGCCACGGCCTTCTTGATCTCAGCCGGCAGTTCGTGAGCAAGCTCATGCTCAAGTGCAGCAATCTCTTTGAGCAGCTGCTTTTTGATGTGATCTGGCATCCGTGATCCGTGGCGGCAAGCGGGGCTGCTCAACCGCAAGAGATGATACGTCTTGACAGTCTCATTATACGCGGCACCGCTGACCGGACGCGCGAGCCTCACCGCCAGAGAAACCCTGACCGAAAACTTGCTGCGAATAGGCGCCCACCCGACTGATCCGTTGTCTAGCTGGACTCCGCAGGCCGATCCGCGAGGTGATCGAGAAAGGATTGCAGGATCAGCGTTGCAGCAACCTGGTCGACCACGCTGCGATGATCCTGCCGCGCATGGCCCGCTTCGTAAAGAAGCTGGTGCGCCTCGTGCGTGGTGAGACGCTCGTCCCAGAGATGAATTGGCAAACCCGCCAGCTCGCCGAGTTCGGCCGCGAAAACCTGCACCCTGGCTGCTTGCGGTCCCACCTCTCCAGTGAGACTCAGGGGATTTCCAACTACGATTCCAGCAACGCCAAAGCGGCGGCAAAGTCGCGCGATCGAACGGAGGTCCTCGCGTGGATTGCGGCGGCGTTCGAGGGTAAGAACAGGCTGCGCGGTAAGGCCCAGCTCGTCGGAGACAGCTATGCCGATGCGCTTTGAACCCACGTCGAGCGCAAGATAGCGCGGAATTGACGCAACGGTCTCCATTCTTCCTCCGGAATTCCCTTGAACACCTAGAATCTCACCTTAATCCAGCCCCCGCGCTCCACCGGCTATCCGCGCAAATCTCCCCCGGTACAATCAAAGAAGCAGAATCCGCGAGGCATAAACCGCGTCAAATCTTAAGGAAGGGTGTTCCAGCGTACATGGCGTCACGCCGCACTCGAGGGAATCGGAAGAAAAGAGGGCTCGGCGTGGCGGGATTCTTGCTGGCGCTCTTTTTTATTGGGGTTTTGGCCGCTGGTGCGGCTGCTGCCTGGGTTATCTTCACGCCATTCGGGCCATCGACCGAGATTTTTGTGGATATCGCCCCTGGCTCCTCGACCACACGCATCGCCCAACAACTGGAGTCGGCGGGTGTGATTCGCAGCCAGTTCGCCTTTGACCTGTGGCGCTGGGTGCGGAAGGGCAAGTTGAAAGCGGGGGAGTACAGGTTCGCGAATCCGGCGCCGGTGACCGATGTGTACAACCGTATCGCACGGGGCGATGTCTATACCGTCACAGTGACGATACCTGAGGGAGCGAACATTTTTGACGTTGCCACGCGCCTGGAGCAAGCCGGTATCGGAACGCGCCAGGAGTTTCTGGATCAGCAGGGGCGGCTGACTGCATTGATAGTCGACCTTGATCCGCGAGCAAAGTCTTTGGAGGGCTATCTGTTTCCCGATACGTACCGGTTTCCGCGCAAGGCCACTCCGGCACAGATTGCCGCGGCGATGGTTCACCAATTCAAAAAAGCTGCGGCCGAAATTGGTTTGAAGGAGAATGTGCACGACGTGGTGACGCTCGCTTCGCTGGTAGAACGGGAATCGGCCTTGAATTCGGAGAGGCCGCTGATCGCCAGCGTGTTTGAAAACCGACTCGCGAAACACATGCCTCTGATGACAGACCCGTCGGTGATCTACGGTTTGGAGGTCAGGAACGAATGGCGAGGCAAAATCTACCTGAGCGATCTGACGCGCGATACGCCGTACAACACCTACCTTCACGTTGGACTGCCTCCGGGGCCGGTGGCAAATCCTGGGTTACCCTCGTTGCGCGCAGCGCTCGATCCGGCTCATTCGAATTACCTGTACTTTGTAGCTGCCGGAGCTAATCCGCAGGGCAGATCACTATTTTCGACGACCCTCGAAGAGCACACACGGAACGTCTCCGGTTATCGGCATGCGGTGAAAAAAGCGGGCCAGCGATGACGGTGCCAAGACCATTCGTCATCGCCGTTCTGGCGCTGCCTCTTGTGTTGACGGGGTGTTCACTGGTCCCCATGAAACGGCATTTGCCTGTGCCCAAGGTGCCGGCAAACGTGCAGACAGCGACACCTGAAGAAATAGTCGAACAGGTGAATCGCCGGTGGGATAATTTCCAGAATCTCACCGCCACCGTCGAGATCAAGGCGACCTTGTTAAAGCCCCAGGAGGGATTGGCGACAGATTACCCAAGCGTCCGCGGATGGATCGTAATGGAAAAGCCAAATCACTTGCGCGTTGTGGGACAGTATCTGGGCTTGCGCGTGTTTGATATGGCGAGCGACGGCAAGACTTTCACCCTGGTGATCCCTCAGAAGAGCAAAGCGATCGAAGGTCCCAATTCCGTTACGAAGAAATCGGATAACCAGTTTGAGAACCTTCGTCCGGGGTTCTTCTTTGACGCCATGATGGTGCGCGGTGTGGATCCTGAAGACTACTTTACGGAGACTTCCGATACCGAAACCATCGAAGATGCGGCAAAAAAGCACCTCTACCTGATGCCAGAGTATGTCCTGAATATCACCCGCCATGCTCCCAACGGAAGCCGGAGAGACAAGCCGGTTCGCGTCATCACCTTCCATCGCGACGACCTCTTGCCGTCCAA
>NZ_JBARMD010000204.1:0-30929 GCF_049802275.1 Occallatibacter sp.
GGCCGGAGGACTCTCCGGCCTTCGTTATCTGACATGATAAAGAACCAGGTCCCTATCCTTGAATGTCAAACTGCTCGGGATGAAGGGTCGGATCGCTCTTGATCAGGATGTTTTTCCCGACAAGCTCCTCGAACTCATTGATCCAGCTTGCGTTATTGGCCTTCAGTACCTTCACGGTTTCTGGATTCACGCGCAGCATCACGTCCGAACCTTCAAAGTGCCGCTTCATCTTGCGCAACTCGGTGTAAATCTCGTTGCACACCGTGGCGGGACTCTTCACCATGCCGGTTGCCTGGCATGTGGGGCAGGGAACAGAGAGCGTGCGCTCCAGCGATTGCTTCACGCGCTTGCGGGTAATTGCCACCAGCCCAAAGTCATTAAACTGCAGAACCTTGGTTGGGGCGCGGTCGTTTTTCAACGCTTCTTCGAGGGCGGCCATAACTTTGAAGCGATTCTTGCGCTCATCCATATCGATGAAGTCGATCACGATGATGCCGCCCAAATCGCGCAGACGAATCTGGCGCACAATCTCCGGAATCGCATCGAGGTTGGTCTTCAGAATCGTGTCTTCCAGCCGCGCCGTCTTGCCGACATACTTGCCCGTGTTGATGTCGATCGCGACCAGCGCTTCCGTCTGGTTGATCACAATCGATCCACCCGACTTAAGCCACACTTTCGAACGCAATGCCTTCGAGATTTCATCCTGGATGCCGAAGTGCTCAAACAGCGGAGTGTCCTTGGTGTAGAGCTTCACGCGCCGCACCAGCGTTGGCGAGAAGCGGTTCAGGAAGCGCACAATGCGCTCGTAATCCGCCTCGGAGTCAACCCAGATCGACGAGAAGTTGCTGCTCACCTGGTCGCGCAGGATGCGCTCGATGAGCGACAGATCATGATAGATCAATGCCGGCGACTTCGAACTGTCTGACCGCTGCTTGATTTCGTTCCAAAGATGAATGAGGAAGCGAAGATCGGCGCGCAAATCCTCTTCCGATGCGCCCTCCGCGGCGGTGCGAACGATAAATCCGCCCGAAGCTTCACCGCGCTCGTGGGTCAGAATCCGCTTCAACCGCTGGCGCTCTTCGTCCGAGGCGATCTTGCGGCTCACCCCGACGTGTGTGACCGTAGGCATGAATACAAGGAACCGCCCCGGCAGCGCAATGTGGCTGGTGATGCGAGCGCCCTTCTTGGCGATCGGCTCCTTCGCAATCTGCACCAGGATCTCCTGCCCCGGCTTCAACAAATCGGAAATGATCGGCAGGTCAGAGGTCTGCGCCGAGCGCCGCGATTGGCGGCCTCGGTCTCCCGGCCGGTGTCCACTGCGATCGCCTCGATCTCCACGGCCCCGACGTCCTCTTCCGCCGCGATCGCGACGCGGTTGTCCCTGGCCGTCGCCTGCTGGTTGAACTCCAGCAGCGGTTGCCTCTTCTTCCTCGTCATCTTCTTCGCCTTCGAGAGTCTCTTCACCCTCTTCGCCGTTCTTGTCTTCAAACTTCATCTGGATGCGATGGTCGAGGTGCGCCTCCTGCAGCATCTCTCCCAGTTCACCCGAGCGAATCTGCGTGTGAAGCTTCTCCTCTTCCTCGTAGTCATCCAGATCGTGCTCGTCGGACTTGTGGTGATGATGCGGAGTGTCGTACTCCTCGCCCTCGATCACTTCTTCCTCAACGAGACCGTTGCCGGGCGAAAACGATGAGGCCACGGGAATAGCCGTAGGCTTCGTCTCTTCGACCGGTGTGGGCGGTACGTCCTCTGACTTCTTCTTCTTTCCTCCGAGACCAAAGAGCCGGAACTCCGCCGGTGGCAAGGGATCGACATTGTGCGATGCGCTGCGATCACTCTCGAATTCGGTGCTTTCGTTCTCTGTGCCCCTCGCCTCGTTGAGAGCGGACTCGGCGACTGGCTCACCCGGAACCGCATGCGGTTCAGAATTATTGGAGGTAGGCTCAAAGCTTTCCTCCTCCATGTCGTCTTCAAAGCCAGCCGATGCCGCATGAACGTGCGACTGGGCGACCGCGGGCTCAGCCTCAGGCTCAACTTCGCGCTCCGGGCTCGCAGAGGTAATCTCTTCGACGAATTCCTGCTCTTCAACTTCATCCGCCGAGCCGTTATCGATCTCCGGCGCGAACGAATTGGAAGACTCTTCCTCCGCAGCGGGAGCCTCGGGCTGACGATTCCGATGCCGTGAGAGTGACTCACCGGGAAGCAAGCCGCTACCGTCCCAGACGATCGGCGATTCAATAAGGCTGGCCGGTTTGTAGGACGACGCCGGTCGAACAACAGCAGGTGCCTCGGATTCCGCCTTCTCAGACGACTCCGCCGGCGCACCGCCATACTTTCTAAGTGATTCGCCCGGCAGAACAAACGGCTCTGGAGCGCGTTCAGTCCGTTCAAACCGTGGAGTCCGCGGAGAAGTGGCCGAAGCCTGGATCTCACTGGCAGTCTCACGAACGGGCTCCGCAGCCTCGTTTACATGAGTCTCGATAAACTCCTGGCTCTCGGCTGGAGTGGCGGAGACATTGCTACCGCCGCGGCCTCCGCGCCGGCGACGGCGTCCGCGCCAGCGTTTTGTGCCAGCTTCATCGGTTCCGGTCGCGTCATCGGACTGATCAGCTGTTTGACCGGGAGCGGCTAAATCAGGAGCGGCGAAATCCGCATCGCCGGATTCCGAGGTAATTTGGATGGTTGGCCGGCTCTCGCGTTCCGGACGCTGTTCAGACCGTGCGGGGCGTTGTCCGCGATCTTGTCCGCCACGATCCTGTCCGTTGGTATGGCGCACTTCCCTGGGTGCCTGGTTCGCGCCGCTTACCGCGGCTTTCTCAAGTTCGTCCGTCTCTTCCTGGTCTTCCAACTCCATGAAGTCGGTAACGTACAGGAATGCGTCGCGTTCCAATCCAACGTCGACAAACGCCGATTGCATGCCGGGGAGAACACGCGTGACGCGTCCGTTATAAATGGATCCCGCCAGCGTGTACTCGTTTTCGCGTTCGTAATAGATTTCCGCGAGCTGATCGTCTTCTAGAATTGCAAGCCGCGTCTCATGCGGCGTGCTGGAAATACAAATCTCTTTTGCCATCGTGCCTTTCCGCCCAGCGGACTTCGCCTGCTGGGGCTTTCGGCAAGGTGGGGTGGAGATGCGTGCGGACGGGAAGGCTGGGGATGTGCGGCGGAGATGACCGGTGCGTGCCTGGCGGGACCGTGAAGCCACGGCCGCCTGCCCCTACCTGGGGCGGCGAACTCGAAAGGCTTTCATGTCCGGCAAACGTTTCGAAACGGTAATCCGAAGGCAGAGAGTTTGTGGCCATCCTGAGGGTTGATGCTTGCGACCTTTCGTCGCGGCACAACCACCGGGGTCCCCGGCGACAAATCCTCGCCGCGGGGGTGGTGAACCAAGCCCATGCCAACCAGAAGATCGACATGAGCGGGGCCGTTGTGTAGCTGGCGAGTAAGCTGCCGGGCCGCACAGCAGAAACCGAAATTCCTGCGCGCTCCCTGCTGCCTCGAAACCAGCGACGCCGAACATCCACACGATCAGTCTCGATCGCTGGAAATGTCCGGTTTGCCCGTCTCTGCGTGCTCATTAAACCCAATCCTGCCCGGCCGCTCGATCCACCAGGACCTTGGCCGGGATTTTGCACCCTCTTCAATGCTGTGCGCCGAGCCGCCTCATCGAATCTGCCGAATCTCCTCAACGCGGCTGAATCCAATCAGGGTCTCGCGGGCCAGGCATCTTTGACGATGCTTTAAGTACTTACAATCTTTGCTCTTGTGGTCCGGAATATCCCGGCGTTCCCCAAGAGGGTGTTGCCGTGCAATCTTGCTCCCGGTCCTTCAGACCGGATCACGTTTAGTTTACGAACCGGCGCATGCGCACGTTCATCACCACGCCCAGCGCCAGGAAGGTAAACAACACCGAGGATCCGCCGTAACTCATTAACGGTAAAGGGATTCCGGTGACTGGCATAAAGCCAATGACCATGCCCACGTTGACCGCGATCTGGAAGGTCAACACAGCCACGATCCCCATAATAATAAGAGACCCGGGCAGGTCGGCGGCTGTTTGAGCGTTCTGTATCAAACGCATCAATATGAGGAAGTATAGCAGCAGCACAAAAACCGCGCCTACAAAGCCATGCTCCTCGCTGAAGGCCGCAAAGATGAAATCGGCGTGCGGAATGGGAATGAAAGCTCCCTGCGTTTGCGTCCCTTTTTCAGCTCCCTTGCCCCAGATACCCCCCGCTCCGACTGCGATCTTGGCCTGCAATACCTGGTATCCCGCACCTTTGGGATCGTTATCGGGATTGATAAAGCCCGTAAGCCGCGCTTTTTGATAGGGCTTCAGCACCTTTCCGCTGTTCCACGCCCCCACCACCAGAACCAGCCCGGCGGTGATTAAAACCAATGCTTGCTTCAAGTTGATTCCGCCAAGAAACAGCCCAGCGATCAAAATCGGTGTATAGGTAAGCGCCGTGCCCATGTCCGGCTGCGCCAACACAAGCAGCATGGGAACGCCCACCAGCGCAAAGGCTTTGAATATCTCTTTCCAGGTCAGGTTCTTCCCGCCAAGATTCGCAAAGTAGCGGGCCACCACCAGAATCAAAATCAGCTTCACCCATTCCGACGGCTGAAAGTGCATCGGCCCGATCTTTATCCAGCGGCGCGCACCCAGAACCTTCGTTCCCACCAGCTTTACGGCGACCAGCGCTACCAGGCAGACACCGTAAGCCCATGGAACCCAGTCGATGAGTTTGTGGTAGTCGATCAGCGAAAACAGGAACATCGCTATCACGCCGCCCAGGCACCAGTAGATCTGCTTGGTGTGAAACCCAACGTATTTCGTGTGCAGCGTTGCGGAGTAGATTTCCAGAACCGATATCGTGCAAAGCAACGCGATGATCCCGAACAATGTCCAGTCAAAATCGCGGAAACTCATGATACGGCGCATCGGACTCATTGCGATTTCACCTGGGCAGATTTCCCCGGCAAAGCTGGCGAAATGAGCGTTGCCGACTCGAGCCCAACCTGTCCCGGTATCGTGGCTTTCGCGGTCTGTTTCTTTGCGAGCTGCGGTGTCGCCTGCTCCGGTTTCAAAGGCTTTGCCGATTTGCCGTTCTGTGTTTCCGGCTGTACGGCTCCATTCGGTCCCACCAGGAACTTGCCTGCGTGAAGCTTCGCCGACGTCTCACCTTTTCCATCCGGGGACGGGTTGGGAGTGGTCCAAACCGCGCCCACTTCGATTGGAGGCGGAGTCTTGGCTGGCACGAGGTTATGAGCCAGGCGGCGCTGCTTTTCGACGTAAGCTGAGACCACCCGGGCGCCGATCCGTGCGGCAAACCAGCTCTTGTTGCCGTTCTCCCAGAGCACTGCAACCACAAGTTCAGGATTCTTTGTCGGCGTTACACCCACGAACCAAACGTTGGGATTCGTATTCCGTCCTTTGGCGGTCTTGTCCAAAGCTTCGTGACTCATGACCTGCGCGGTGCCCGTCTTGCCGCCGAAGTCGATGCCTTCGAGGTGTTCGCCGCCGGCGGTGTGGTACAAGCCAGGCTGCGTCACCTCGGCCATGCCGTCGGTGACGGTTGCCCAGTTCTCTGGATCGATGGGAATATTCACATCGCCCGATCCTGGCAAGTTGTCAATCAGGTCTTTGCGAAAGTCCGGCGGAAGCTGATCCGGCGACACGACGCGCGGTCGAACCAGGTGCCCACCGGATGCAATGCCGCCGATGATCCGCGCCAGTTGCAGCGGAGTCGCTTCAACCGCGCCCTGCCCAATTGAAACGTCCAGCGTCTCATCGGGATACCACTTGCGATGATAGTTCTTCATCAGCCAGTGCGCGCTCGGCATCAGTCCCGCCTGCTCGCCGGGAAGATCAATCCCGGTCTTCTGGCCGTAGCCAAACTCGGTCGCATACTTGGCAATCCGGTCGATGCCCAGCTTGTCGCCAAGCTGGTAATAGTACGTGTCGCAGGAGTAGGGAATCGCATTGTGAATGTCGACGGCACCATGCTTTTCATCGCAATGATGATAGAAACCGTAGGGCCCCCACCCGCCCGCGCAATTCACCTTCAGATTCTGCGCTACACCTTCTTGCAACCCCGCAACCGACATCAGGATCTTGAACGTTGATCCCGGTGCAAGCTGTGCCTGGATCGCCTTGTTCATCAGCGGATGATCCGGATCGGTGATCAGCTTGTTCCACTCCGCGCGTTCGATCTTCACCGCAAACGCATTCGGATCGAAGCTGGGACGAGATACCAGAGCAAGAATGTCGCCATTGCGCGGATCCATGGCCACAATCGCACCGGTGCGATCGCCCATCGCCAGTTCTGCGGCCTTCTGCAGATCGTTGTCGATGGTGAGCTTGAGGTCCTGCCCGGGGATCGCGTGCTGTATCCCGAGGAAACCGACCTCGCGTCCATGGCTGTCCACAATGACATCACGAGATCCATCCTGCCCGCGCAGCAACTGGTCATACATCTCCTCGACGCCGGCCTTTCCCACAACATCGCCGGGCTCATAAGCCGCGTAGCGCGTCTGGTTCAGATCCTCTTCGCTGACTTCGCCCACGTAGCCGATCAGGTGCGCCGCAAATCCGTCCCGAGGGTAGAGCCGACGTTCGCCTTCAATCGTTTCCAATTCAGGCAGTTCGTTACGATGCGCTTCGATGAACGCCTGCTCATCGGCGCTCACGTCCTCCTTGATGGGAATGGGCTGATACCCGGGCGAAGTCCGATAGCGGTGCAGAGTGGCCCGAAGCTGGTCCAGGTCGAGGTGCAGTCCACGGGCAATCAGCGGCAGGTCCGTATCTACGTTGCGGTTCTGCTCGCGCACCAGAAAGCACGAGACCGACGGATAGTTATCGACCACCAGCCGGTTCTCGCGGTCAAAAAGCTTGCCCCGCGGAGCCAGCACCGGAACCTTTCGGATGCGGTTCTGCTCCGCCAATAGTTTGAAATTCTGTGCGCCGAGGATCTGCAGCCGCCACAAACCGGCAGTTAGTCCAAGCATTAGCGCCAGCACGGCGTATTGCACCACTGCCAGCTTGAGGGTGGGGACTTTTTCGCCGCGTGTGACCGTGTCATAACGCATGGGAAGCTACTTCTAGGATACCTCTATCCTGCATTCTGCTCTCGTTGCGCGCTTGCGCGCGAGACGCGGTTATTCACCCCGCGAACCATCGTACTCAATCACGAATTTCTCAATCGTGACTTCCTCAATCACGAATCCCTCAATCACGAATCTTTGTCCGGTCGAGCAGCGGAAACAGGACCAGCGCAATCAGCGAGTTGCCCAATGCCTTGTACAACTCCATCAGCCAGCTCGTATCGACCGTCATGCCCAGCAGAAACCGAACCACAAAGAAGTACGTCGCACTGCCGACCAGCGATAGCACAAACGTCAGCACCAGCCGGATGGCGTGATTCTCAACATTCACCAGGACCCCGACCGATGCCGCAAGGTAGCCGACCAGCGTCTTGGCAATGCCGTTGATTCCAATGGGCAGACCCGTCAGCGCGTCCTCAAAGAGACCCATGACTCCGCCCAGGATCGAACCTTGAATAGGGTTGCGCCGGCTGAGCGCGAAAAATACCGTTACCACCAGCGGCAGATCGAACCACGCAAAGCGCCCCAGCACCCTCGGCAGCCACGCCTGCATCACCAGCGCCGCAATCGGCACCAGCGCGTAAATCAGCACCGGGTAACGGTGGATCTCGTAATCGCGGCGGCTCTCAGCTGTAAGGACCGACATGGCTAGTGATCCCCTTGCGGCGCGGTTGGTTGCGGCGTCGCCGGTTGCGTTGTGGCCGGACTGCTTTGCGGTGTTTTTGGCGCCGCAGGCTTCTTCTTCGGCGCGCTCTGATCCGGCGCGGCCCCCTGGTTACTTTCCGGCGTCGCGGGAGGGTTAGGGGTCACCGCACCCCCCGGCGTAAACCGGTCAGGATGCACGGCCATAGGCGGGCGGGATACCGGATTCGGATTCGACGCGTCATTCAGCGGCTGCTGATCGGCAGGAAGGTTCGGATCAATCAACCCGGGCAGCTTCTCCGCCATCCCTTCTGACGTTTTCTGCGTCTCAGCTTCCGCTCCCTTCAGAGCCTCGCTCGCCGCGATGTCCTGCTGCTGATCGGGTGGGAAGCGTGGCTCTGTCGATGTCACTATGAGCACTTCGTCCAACTGGTCAAGATGCGCGGCTGACTTCACAATCACCTGCACAAACCCGTCGCGCTCCGGATCGTTGACGACTCTATCCACCACACCCACCGGCAGGCCCCGGGGAAAGATCTGATCTCCACCGGCGGTCAGCACCTTCTCTCCCGCCTTGATGCGCTGATCGCGAATTACATCTTCAATCTGCGGCTGCCCCGCACCGTTGCCGCGCAGGATGCCGCGAATCCGCGTCGACTCCAGGATCACGCCCGCGCCGCTGGACTGGTCGTTGATCGCGAGCACTTGCGCCGTGTGGGGAAACACGTCGCGAATCTTGCCGACGATGCCATCAGGAGTGATGACCGCCATATCGCGGTCAATGCCTTCATCCCTCCCCTTGTCGATATAAAACACGTGCGATTGGTCCGTCCCGCTGGTACCGATAGCCTGCGCCGCAACAGTCTTGTAAATGTATTTCTGCTGAAAATTCAGGAGCGCCTGCAGCCGCTGTCCCTGCTTGGCGTCTTCCAACAGTGCAGCCTGCTCCAGCCGCAAACGATCCACCGTCTTCTGCAGATCCGCATTCTGCTGCCGCACATGGCGCAGATCGATGTAGTTGTTCCAGAGCCAGGAGATCCCAGAGCCTGAGGAGTGGAGAGCCCGTTCTGGCGGAGACACGACGGAATTAGCCCACAGGCGAATCAGTTGCACGCTGCGCCCATCGCCCGTCTGGCCGCCGGTCGTACGGCGCACCTGCATGGCAAGACCCAGAATCTGTGCCACCAGCAAAGCCAGCAGCACCAGCAGATTCCGATAACGAACGACAAATGATTCCATAAATAAAACAGGGACCAGGACGTAGGGACCTAGGGACTAAGAAAAGCGTGCGCGATCATCCTGGTCGAATTCCATCGGATCATTCGTCTTGAATAAACCCGGAAGACGTTCGGGATTTTGTCCTAGTCCCTAGTCTCTAGTCCCTACGTCCCTAGTCGATCTTGATCTTCCGCAGCAGCCTGAAGTCCGACAACATCTTGCCGGTGCCCAGCACCACCGAGGCCAGGGGATCGTCGGCCACCGAGACTGGCAATCCCGTTTCCTCGCGGATGCGCTTGTCGAGGTTCTTGATCAGCGCGCCTCCGCCGGTCAGCACGATGCCGCGGTCCGAGATATCGGCAGACAACTCCGGCGGCGTCCGCTCCAGCGCCACGCGAATCGCATTCATGATCACCGCGATGCACTCGCCGAGCGACTCGCGAATCTCGCTGTCGTCGATCGAGATGGTCTTGGGCACGCCCTCAATCAGGTTGCGTCCCTTGATCTCCATCGTCAGCGGCTTGTCCAGCGGATACGCCGATCCAATCTCGATCTTGATCTGCTCGGCCGTGCGCTCGCCGATCAGCAGGTTGTACTTCCGCTTCAGGTAGTTGGTAATGGCCTCATCCATCTGGTTGCCGGCCATTCTTACTGAACGCGAATAAACGATACCGGAAAGTGAGATGACCGCAATATCCGTTGTTCCGCCGCCGATATCGACCACCATGTTGCCGCCTGGTTCCGTAATCGGCAGACCAGCGCCGATCGCCGCCACCATGGCCTGCTCCACGAGATACACTTCGCTGGCCTTGGCGCGATAGGCCGAGTCCTCGACCGCCCGCTTTTCCACCTGCGTAATCTCGGAGGGCACACCGATCACGATGCGCGGGTGAACAAGCATCTTGCGGTTGTGTGCCTTCTGGATGAAGTAGTTCAGCATCTTCTCGGTGACTTTGAAGTCGGCAATCACGCCGTCTTTCATCGGCTTGATGGCCACGATGTTGCCGGGCGTGCGGCCCAGCATGTCCTTGGCTTCCTTGCCGACCGCTTCCACCTCACCGGTGTTTTTGTTAATGGCCACAATGGAGGGCTCGTTGACGACAATGCCCTTACCGGCGGCGAAGACCAGTGTGTTGGCGGTCCCAAGATCGATAGCCAGGTCGCTCGAAAACATGCTGAAGAGAGAGCGCAGGCCATGTGACCGCGAAGTACGCGAAGGATAACCGTTCTGAGACATGTATGAGTGGAATCTACCTCAATTAAGATTGTACGGCCAACGGCTAATGCAGCAAAAAACACCGTTGGTAATCATGAGAGTAGGGAGCTTTGTAAATACCCCTTTCTAACCAACCGCTCGAGTCGAGACCGATGAACGGCTAACTGTCGTCCAGCGGACTTAGCACTGATTCGGTAACTCTAACCCGTGAAGCGACACCCAACCCCAGTGCGCTAAAATCAAGTGTTTTTGTGTCCATCCGGGCAGTGCGCGCCAACTCCTCAATTCCGGCAGCCCACCCCGGCCACTGATAACTGAAAACTGACCGCTCATAACTCGAACTAAGAACCCTGACCCCTGAACCCTGAGACCTGACCATGACCTACCCCACCTACCACAATCTGATCGGCGGCGAATGGCTCCCCGCAGCAAGCGGCAAAACCATCCTCAACGTCAACCCCGCCGACCACGACGACATCGTCGGCTCCTTTCCATCCTCCGGCCCTGAAGATGTGAATGCCGCCGTAGCCGCCGCCAAAAAAGCCTTCGCCGCCTGGCGCCTCGTCCCCGCGCCCAAGCGCGCCGAAATCCTCGTCCGTACGGGCATCCTGTTGCAGCAACGCAAGGAACAGTACGCGCGCGACATGACCCGGGAAATGGGCAAGGTGCTCGCCGAAACTCGCGGTGACGTGCAGGAAGCCATCGACGAAGCCTTCTATGTCGCAGGCGAAGGCCGCCGCCTCTTTGGCCAGACCACGCCCTCCGAGCTCCAGAACAAGTTCGCCATGAGCATCCGCATGCCCGTTGGCGTCGTCGGCCTCATCACGCCGTGGAATTTCCCCATGGCCATCCCCAGTTGGAAGCTCTTTCCCGCGCTCGTCGGCGGCAACACCTGCGTCATCAAGCCCGCGACCGACACGCCCCTCTCCGTCTACAACCTCGTGCAGACCCTGGTCGATGCAGGCCTGCCCCCGGGTGTCGTCAACATCGTCAGCGGCAGCGGCGGGGCCGTAGGCAATTCTCTGGTCGAACACCCCGACGTCCGCGCCATCAGCTTCACCGGTTCCAGCGAAGTCGGCTCCCATGTCGCCCAGCGCGCCGCTGCCACCTTCAAGCCCGTCTCTCTCGAAATGGGCGGCAAAAACGCGCAAATTGTTCTCGACGACGCCAACCTCGAGCTAGCCCTCGACGGCGCTCTGTGGGGATCGTTCGGGACCACAGGCCAGCGCTGCACCGCCACCAGCCGCATCCTCCTGCAGAAGGGAATTGCCCGCAAATTTACAGACGAATTCGTCGCCCGCGCCCGGGCACTCAAGATCGGCAACGGCCTCGACGAATCCGTGCAGGTCGGCCCGCAGGTCAACAAGAGCCAGATCGAAACCTCCGCGAAATACGTCGAGATCGCAAAGAAAGATGGCGGCAAGCTCCTCTGCGGCGGCAACGCGCTCACCAGCGGCGACTGCGCCAAAGGCACGTTCTTCGAGCCGACCGTCTTCGCCGTAACTCCGGAGATGCGTCTTGCCCGCGAAGAAGTCTTCGGCCCAGTCGTCGCGCTCATCGAGTTCGACACCTTCGAGCAGGGAATTGAAATCGCCAACTCCATCGACTATGGCCTCTCCAGCGCCCTCTATACGAAAGACCTCAACCGCGCTTTCGCTGCCATTCGCGATTTAGAAGCCGGCATCACCTACATCAATGCGCCGACAATTGGCGCAGAAGTCCACCTGCCCTTTGGCGGCGTCAAGCACACCGGCAACGGCCACCGCGAAGGCAACGGCGCCATCGACTTCTTTACCACCTGGAAAGCCGTCTACGTCGACTACAGCGACAAACTCCAGCGCGCCCAAATCGACAACGTGGAGTAACTACTCATTATGACAGTCGAAGAGGTTCGTGAGTTCGTCCGCGCTCAGGCTAGAGATGATCCCGCGTGTCAGAACGATCATGGGATCAAGTTGGGACAGACACTCCTTGTGCCCCAGAAAATATCCGTGATCGTGCGCTTAGTTAATAACGGTCGGTTGAAAGATCTCAATGAAGACGTCTGGTTGGTCGGGCAGGAGAGTGCAACGGATGGATACAGAATTGTGATGCGTGAAAGGAATCGTCAGTTTGGGCTCGCCTCATCAGGTTTTCGCGGTGACAAGCATCTGGTTCTAACCGGCTGGTACGGCGGTCTGAAATCAGCCTTCCTGAGCATGTAGTGCTGGGTGCTGGGTGCCCCAGGTCTCGATTTTGAGACCTGGGAGTTACCCGCAAATACCCGCAAATCCATCCTTCCAACAACTCCATTCCCGCCGAAATTCGTCTCACGTATATACATCGTGCGCTCTTGATGCGCCCCTCATTCCCCGGAGGTTCCCTCTTATGCGTCCATTCCTGCAATTTCTCCCGGCAATCATCTTTGTTATCAGCACCACGTTTGCCAGTGCTCAGGCGGCATCCGATCCGCGCAACACGACACATCAGGACCTCAACCTCAAAAGCCTGCTTACCGCGCCGGTGCTGAAACTGTCCGAAGCTTTCACCCGGGACAACGCCATCCGTCCAGATTCGCGCATCAATCAGAACTACAGTTCCGCGCCTGCAACTCCGCTATTATTCACCAGCCCCGTTTTCAATCAGTCGATCTTTGATAATGCCTCTCGCGTGCAGACTTCGACCGCGCAGGGTGATCCCTATGTCACGCCCGTCACCCGCATCGTCTCGTCCGACTCCGGCGTAAATGACACAGCGCCGCTCTACACCTACCACAACTGCAACTACACCGCCGCGAACTCCGCAGCCCCCTGCGTCGGCGCATTCATGATTTCGCAGAACAACCCCGGCGACCTGCACAACGGCGTGTGGGGCATCAATCCCATCGCTATCCAGCGCCACGGCAGCGCCAACTCCCTCACCTACGGAGTGGAAGCCAACATCTTCAACGAAACCGGGTCCGATCCCGGCCCACCCTCCACACCATCCCGCGCCATGAGCCAGGTATTCGGCATCGCTGCCACCATCGCCGGCAATCACCCCGGCATCACTCATGGAACATCAGCTTTTCTTGTCACCGATGAAAACAGCGGCTCCTACTGGTACGACGGCCTCTGGGTCGAACGCGCCATCTATGCCGCTCTTGAGGCGGGACCAGTTGGCGGCGGTTCCGATCTGCAGTGGTCCGTCGTCTCCAACGCCACCGGCAGCGCCAGCCCGCAGCACAACTTCGCCAGCATTCCGCAGGCCGACATTGCCTCGTCGTGGAACGGCCACGGATCGGTCCTCGAAGTTCTCAGGCGGCAGTTCGTGCCCAGTTCGACCGCGCATCCCGCCGGCTGTTACGACTACACCTTCTCGACCGCGCTCCGCCAGCAGTTCTGCGACGACGGAAGCAACGTCTTCCTGCCCGCCTCCAGCGCCGCCGCCATCCGCATCACGCCCGACGCCAACGGAGAAACCGCAGCCGCCCTCTCCGTCACCAACGCCGCCAACACCGCCTATACCTTCCTGGTCCAGAAAAACGGCGCCACCACCATCGACAACTCGCTGACCATTAACAGCACTGCCCGCGCCGCTTCCTTCCAGGTCGGACAGCACACAGTTTTACCTGCGAATCTCGACGGCTATCACGGCTCCGGGTCCCGGGTTCAGATCAGCGACGGCTCAGGAACCAGCGGGAATCTGACAAAATACGATCCGTCGGGCAACGTCACGGACAGCGGTGTCTCCGTCTCTCAGGTCCCTGTCGCGTCTCCCAAAGCCGTGGCCGGACACGTAGCCTGCATCAAGGCTCTTGGTCCACCAGTCCAGATCGGCTCATGCTCCACGCGTCCCGACTCCACCGGAGCCTGCTCCTGCAATTAACAGGCAGACGCGAACCCATTGGTTCGTTGCCATACTGTCCGCTTTTCAAAAAGAGCCAAGAGCTAGCTGCTGGCGGTAACGGGAAGAGCTAATTCAGCCGCGCATGGAGTACAGCCGCCTGTCCCGCAGCCGTCAGCGCGCAATTCGCATGCTGGTCGCACTTGTAATGAATCAGCATGTAGTTGCTTGCCCAGTCGGTGGCTGTCGTTTGTCCGAACCGTTTGTCAATCGCGAAAGACTTCTGCTCTGCCAACAGCAGCCCACGCACGGAGTCGTATCCTGTGACGCGGTCGTCGCCTTGAATCAGAAATCCTTCTCCCCACTTCTTAGCGGTTCGCTTCTGCCCTGAAGAAGCCAGGTCCTTCGCGCGTTGCGCCGCCGCTTTCGGATCAAGCAGGTCGGCCTGCTCTGCAAGTGACGGGAAATTCGTGTTGAAATCCCAGTAGTTGGCGCGCTTGTACTGATCGGGTGAGCAGGGCAGTGCGCCTTGAGCGTTCACCACCGTCACTTGCCCCTCGTCCGAAGTTTGATTCTGGAAAAGATCCATCCCTTGCTCTCGTGTCGCTTCCGCAGCCTGCATCTGGCTCACCTGGCTTTGCCGCGCTGCTTCCAGGGCAGCATTCCGCTCCACTAGCGAGAGCTTCTTCCCGTTAGCACCGATCGGCGACACTGAAACGGGCACCTCCGCATGCAGTGGATCGAACCGGAAATCTACTTCCTTCCCGCACAGCGCAAACCCCGTCTGATCCAGCAGCCGAATGTTCACTGACAGCGGCCCCGGCGATGCTGTTATGGCTTTCGAGAACCCTGCTCCCCACCGATCCTCCATCGGCTCAATGCGCAATTGATAAACTAGCCTGCCCGTCTTGGCATTGCCATCCCATCGCGTGTTGAGATGACCACGCAGCCCGGAGGCCGCCACAATTCCAGGGCCCAGGTCGCCGGGCGATGGCGCATCTGACTTTGGCCTGGTTGTGAAGACAACAAAAATCGCAAAGATGATGAGCGCCGCAAAACCACCGATCAGCATAAGGTTTGGTTTCTTCTTCGGTGGCGGCGGTTCCTCTGGCTGCTTTTCTGCCGGATCGACGAATTCCTCCTGCTCCACCTCTTCGGCTTCGGGCGTCTCTTCCGTGTGAGGCTCCTGGACGGCCGGCTCCTCAACGGCGACCGCAACAGCGCTTGCGTTTGCCACAGGCACGGATGCGGCTTGCGCTGTAGCAGGGGGCTTCGCCGGAGACGGTGGTGCAGGATGGCTTACTTCCGCGAACTCTTCGTCGAATTCATGTTGGTCAGACTCGAACATAACTGCGCCTTCCAGGGGATAAACGTGAATTTTCCCACGTTGGTAACGTCAGAAGCAAAGTACCGGCGTAACCCCACTGTATCGCCGACACCTCCAAAATCGCACCGTCATGGGCCTCAATCAATTGACTAGCTAGGTTCGTCCGGCCATTCCTAGAGGCGGCTTCCGTCTAGTACGTCTCGCAGCGCAAAGCTCGTCTCCAGCCGCGTAACCCCAGGCAGGCGTGAAAGCTCGTTCTGGTGCAACCGCCCGTAGTCGTCAATACCCCCTACCCGCGCAACCAGCATGTAATCGTACTGCCCGGCCATCAAGTGGCAGCTTACGATCTCCTTGCAATGGCGAACGGCCGTCTCAAATGCGCCAAGCACTGCGGCCGATTGCCGCTCCAGTGTCACACGGATGTAAACCGTCATCCGCTTCCCCAGCAACCGATCATCCACTTCCGCCCGATATCCTCGAATCGCGCCGGCACCTTCCAGCGCCTGAATCCGCCGCGATGCCGCCGAAGCCGACAGGCCCACCGCCTCGCCAACTTCGTAATTTGTAGCTCGCCCACTCCGCTCGAGATAGCGCAGAATTGAGGCGTCAAGCTCATCGAGTTCGGTGTTTTGCGATGCTCCGCCGGTTTCTTGCATTAAAGCGCCCTCATTCTCATGATTTGTGCTCTACGAGATGTTTTAACACGATATTTGCACACATTGAAATGCCTCCACGCCTTAGGATGTGTCCAACTGGAAGCAGTAAAGCCAACGCGCCGGATAAATGCCCTCCCCCAGGAAAAAACGTCCGGCGCGCGGCTTTCCAGCCTGTTCCAGGCCACCCAGCGAGAAGAGCACCCAAAAAAGCCGAATAGGAGCCAACAAATGATCATCGGCGTTCCGAGAGAGATTAAGGACAACGAAGCGCGCGTTGGAGTCACACCCGCTGGCGTCAAGGCACTTACCGAGTCCGGCCATAAGGTGCTGGTCGAAACCCATGCGGGCGAGCTTTCCGGATTCACCGATGCGAGCTATCAGGATGCCGGCGCCGAAATCGTCGGCGACGCGGGCCACGTCTGGGGCAAAGCCGAAACAGTGGTCAAGGTCAAAGAGCCCATCGAGCAGGAGTACGTCTATTTTCGCGAAGGCCTGGTGCTCTTCACCTACCTTCACCTCGCTCCCATTCCCGTTCTCACCAACAAGCTTCTCGACTCCAAGGTGATCGGCATCGCCTATGAAACCGTGCGCGATCGCCAGGGCACCCTGCCGCTGCTTACGCCGATGAGCGAAGTTGCTGGCCGCATGAGCGTACAGGTTGGTGCCGCCTATCTCGAAAAAGAGCGCGGAGGCCGCGGCATTCTTCTCGGCGGCGTTCCGGGTGTTCCCCCCGCCAACGTCACCATTATCGGTGGAGGTATCGTCGGCACCAACGCCGCGAAAATCGCCCTCGGATTCGGCGCCAAGGTGACGCTCGTCGACGTCAATCTTCAGCGCTTGCGCGAACTCGACGACCTCTACGGTGGTCGCCTGTACACGCTGGCTTCAAACAGCTACAACGTCTCGCTGGCTACCCGCGAGGCGGACCTTGTAATTGGTGGAGTGCTCATTCCCGGCGCGACCGCTCCCAAGATTGTCACCCGCGCCATGGTTTCAGCCATGAAGAAGGGCGCAGTGATCGTCGACGTCGCCATCGACCAGGGCGGCTGCGTCGAAACCGCCAAGCCAACCTCGCACTCCAATCCCAGCTACGTGGTCGACGGAGTTGTTCACTACTGCGTAACCAACATGCCTGGAGCCGTGCCGCACACCTCCACGCTGGCGCTCACCAACTCGACCTTCCCGTACCTGATGCGCATCGCCAACCTCGGCGCCCGCGAAGCCCTCAAGCGCGACCCGGGTTTAGCCGAAGGCCTCAATACCTACCTCGGCACGCTCACGCACCGCGGAGTAGCGGAGAGCCAGAAGCGCGAATGGACAGGAACCGACATCGTGCTGGGATAGCATGCGGTGAATGACAATCGCCCTGCTCCGTGGTCTCTGATCTCTGATGCCGGTCCACTGCTCTCTCTGATCCCTTCTATAATCCCCCCATGCCCACTGAAGGCAGCTCACGGCGGCGGACAGTCCTACTTCTCGGTGCCGGTGTATTGCTGTTTTTCGCGTTGCTGGGAGCTCTCCAGGCCTTTAATCCCATCCCCTTCGTCAATCCTGAGACTTCCGGTGAGACGCTCGCTTTCACTGGCCTTACCGTAGTCGTCTTCCTGCTACTGCTGGTCCTGTTACTTCTTCTGCTGCGTAACATTCTCAAGCTCTACGCCGATCAAAGCAGTAGCGCCCTTGGAGCGCGGCTGCGTACGCGCATGGTTCTTGGAGCCGCTCTTATTGCTCTTACGCCCGCGGTCTTCATGTTCCTGTTCAGCTTCCAGCTCATGAACCGCTCCATCGATCGCTGGTTTTCGCCCAACACGTCGGAACTCCGCGAAGACTCAACCCGCGTCGTGCTTGAGCTGGCTCAATACGTTGCAAGCAATGCTCGCGGAGAAGCAGAATCGATCGCGGCCACCGGCACGCCCGATGGCGAGGTGTCGGCGCTGGAAAAGGTTCTCGCTTCGCATCGCGTCACGCTGGAGGGTGGTTTTGTTCTTGTGTATGACCAGGGTCGCCATGTCGTCTCCAGTTTCGGCGCCCCTCCAGAGAGCAGCACTGTCAGTCTTGTTCCGTGGCTTCCTGAAAAGTCTGGCGACCCGAGATTCCAATCCGTCATTCCGCTACCGGGCCCGCTTTCAAGCAGTATTCTCACCTCGGCTCTGCGCAATGACGAACCAGTCATCCGCATCGCCGGTCAGGATTACGCCCTGGGCAAATCGGCAACCCAATCAGGAAAGCTCGTGATCGCCGTACTGCCCATGCCGCAGGGACTAAGCCAGACAACCGCCCGCATTCGCCAGGGTGCAGCAGAATATTGGAACCTGTTTCGCTCCCGAAATAGCATCCGCGCCACGTTCTTCCTCATGCTGCTTTTAATCACCGTGGTGGTCTTCTTCTCCAGCGTCTGGCTTGCCTTGTTTCTTTCCAAACAAATAACGCGCCCGGTAGAGGCGCTTGCCGATGCCATGGACGAGATCGCCGCAGGCAAATATGAACATCGAGTCGGCCTGGTCACGACCGGCGAAATGGCAGAGCTGGTGCGCTCGTTCAACCACATGGCAGCCGATCTTGATGCAAGCCGCAAACTCGCCGAGAGCTCCTCCGCACAGCTCACTGCCGCCAATCAGGCCATCGAAGCACGCCGCCGCGAACTGGAGACGATTCTGGAAACGATCCCTTCCGGCGTCGTCACGCTCGATAGTGCTGGAAACGTCCTGCAAGCCAATCGAGCTTTCGCTGTTCTGATGGGGCAGGACGAAAACGCGAACATTCGCGGTCAGAAACTCGATCTTCTGTTGCCGCCCGATTCCGTTGAAGAACTCGCCGGAGTGATTCGCCGCGGCCAGCGCATGGGTGCAGCCTCCCTCGAAATCGAACTCCATCTCCATGGGCGCAATATGCATCTTGCCATCACCAGTGCGCGACTTGAATTGGCGCACGGCAGGCCCGGGACAATCCTTGTCGTCGAAGACACTTCCCAACTCCTCCGCGCCCAGCGCCAGCTCGCATGGAAAGAAGTGGCGCAGCGCGTGGCCCACGAGATCAAGAATCCGCTCACACCCATCGCGCTCTCAGCCGAACGCATCGGACGCCATCTCGACCGCGCCCAACCCGATTCGCCTTCCGTCATTCGCAAGTGCAGCGAGGTCATCCTGACCTGCGTGGGCACGCTGCGCACACTTGTCGACCAGTTTTCGGCACTCGCCCAATTCCCGGCGCCGCAACCGCGGCCCTGCGATATGAACCAGGTCACTGACGAAGCACTCGCCATGTTTGCGGGGCGCCTTGAAGGCATTACCGTACAGCTTGATCTCGAACCCGGCCTTCCCCTGGTTCTTGCCGATCACGAGGCTATTCGTCGCGCGCTCGCCAACCTCATCGACAATGCCGCCGAGGCCATGCAGGGCAGTCTTCTCCGCATCTTGCGCGTGCGCAGTTCCCTTGCCGAGGATGGCGCCGCTGTAGAAATCGAGGTCTCCGACACAGGCCACGGCCTCACTGAAGAGATTCGTGAGCGCCTGTTCCTGCCCTTCTACTCCACCAAGCACCGCGGCACCGGCCTGGGACTCTCCATTGCCGCCAAGATTATCCAGGAACTCGGCGGTTCCATTCGCGCCGAGAGCAACACCCCCAAAGGCGCCCGTTTCCTCATTCGCCTGCCTCTGCTTGACCACGCCGAACCGACCACGCAGGGGGCGAACGCGACCGACGCAACTCCTCTCACTGAGGCCCGCTCATGAACCATGTCCTCGTGGTCGATGACGAGGCGGAAATTCGCACGTCTCTTGAAGAAATCCTCACTGAAGAAGGCTACGCCGTCGCCACTGCACCCACCGCGGCTGAGGCCCTCGTGCTCATTGAGGACGCACCCTACGACGTCGTCCTGCTCGACATCTGGCTGCCCGACCGCGATGGCCTCGACGTTCTCGCCGATATCCATGCATTCGCCCTCGAAAAGCGGCCCGAGGTCGTCATCATTTCGGGCCACGGCACCATCGAAGCGGCGGTGAAAGCCACCAAGCTCGGCGCCTACGACTTCCTTGAAAAACCTCTATCCCTCGACCGTACTCTCATCGTTCTCAAGAACGCTGTCGAAGCCCGCCGCCTTCGCAACGAGAACCTCGAATTCAAGCGCCAGTTCAGCGTGGGCGCAGTGCTCACCGGTGAGAGTGTGCCCGTCAAAGCGCTTCGCCAGCAGATTCGCCTGATGGCCCCCACCAACGGCCGCGTGCTCATCTACGGCGAATCAGGCACCGGCAAGGAACTCATCGCCCGCGCCATTCACGCTGAAAGCCTTCGGCGCGATGGTGTTTTTATTGAACTCAACTGCGCCGCCATCCCAGAAGCCCATATTGAATCTGAATTATTCGGATACCGTCATAGCGTGCAGCCCGGCGGGCCGCCTGAGCAACGGGGAACGCTGGAGCGCGCCGACGGTGGATCCCTCTTCCTCGATGAAGTCGGCGACATGAGCCTCAAGACTCAGTCAAAAATGCTGAGCGCTCTCGACGAGCAGCTTTTTACGCCGGTCGGCGGCACCCAGCCTCTGCGCGTAGACGTTCGCCTGATCGCTTCAACAAACAAGGACCTCGAAGAAGAAATCGCCAAGGGGAACTTTCGCGAAGACCTCTTCTATCGCCTCAACGTGGTCCCGTTCTTCGTGCCCCCGTTGCGTGAACGCAAGCAGGACATCCCGCTTCTGGTCCGCGAATTCCTCGCCGACTTCGGGCGCCAGTACGGCCGCCCGCGCATGGAGATCAGTGAAGAAGCCCTTGAAGTGCTGAAGCAATATCACTGGCCGGGCAACGTGCGCGAATTAAAGAATGTGATCGAGCGGGTTCTGATCCTGAATCCACGCACCCTGCGCATCGAGCGAAAACAACTGCCGCCCCTTACGCACAAATCCAGCTCACGCGCGACAGAAGATTTCTCCACGCTGCAGCAGGCGCGCGACGCCTACGAACGCGACTACATCCTCAAGAAGATTGAAGAAGCTCGCAATAATGTGAGCCGCGCCGCAGAACTCCTCGGCCTCGAACGCAGCCACCTCTATCGCAAGATGAAGACGCTCGGAATTACTGTACGCGAGTAGAAGGCTGGTCATCCTGGGTGTTTAAGAGCGCGTAAGACCGCCGATCTCCCTTATTCTGCCGCCGGTCGCCGATATTCACGCGCCGGTCCCGTATTCCCGCCGCCCGGCGATCGGATCCAGGCATCCGCAAAGTGGCCGCGCTCCGGCGGTCCCCGCCCTCTCCGCGCCGATCCAGCCAGACTGACATCGAGGATGGCAAAATGATCGGCGCTGACCCATTGCTCCTATTTGCTCCCTGCGCTCCATTCGGCTGTTGCTTCTGCGCTCGCGCCGATTTGTCGAACTGCACTTTGCCATCGGTCAACAGTTTATTCAGCGTCGGCAAACTGCCGCGCTGTGTCTCGATGTAGTCCACGCCCTCCGCCGTCAGCGTGAAGTCGGAGTTGTCCGCCCTGGTGATGTAACCCTTCTTCTGGAGATACCAGGTTGTGAAGTCCAGGTAGTCACGCGGAAATCCCATCCGCCGCTCGATCTCCGCCAGCGAAACTTCGGGAAAGCGCGGATTCGCGCGCCGCTTGAAGTAGAGCACTGCCAGCACGGCGATCCGGCGGTTCAACTCGCCTTCCACGCTGTCCATGAAGTCAACGGAATTGGAAAGGGGTTTGACTTCCATTGCCTCCTGGCGGCAGACCGCATCGTATTCCGCGCGCCGCACCGGGCTGGAGAGCGTGTCGAAGGCGGACTTCAGCAGCCGGAACATCTCCGCGTCACCCGACTCGGGGTTATCCGGATGCAGCCGTGCAGCCAGATAGCGATAGACGCGATGAATGGTATCCGCGTCAGCGTTAGGGCTGATTTGCAGGAACTCGTAGTAGTCGATCATCCCAGTCAGTCTTTCTCTCTATATTTCCTGCGTGGAGATGCGATACAGATGTACACGGGAATGCCGAATTGTAGCAGCCTTCCTGCGCGTCCTGTAAAGCGGATTCACAACTCGTCCCGCGATACACTCAAAAAACCGCTAACTATAAAGGCCACGCTGCGCATCGGCCTTGTCCATTACCGGACAGAGAGTTGCAAAAACGGCCAGAGTGGTCAGCCGCTCAAAAGACCATGGTTCCTGATAAATGGTTCGAGTTTGAATATCTTACGGCCAGAAATTTGCCGTGCCGTTCTGGTCCCCGAATTGCCACAGACCTTCTCATTGTGGTGTCTTTGGAGGCTTCCCATGGCCTATTTCGAGCGTATTCGTGATGTGGTGTCCGAGCCCTTTAGTTCGGATGTGATCAGCCAGCGTACCGCTGGTGGGTGGCAGATGGTATCAATCGAGTGGCGGCGCGAGCTTCCCGACTCCGAAACTCCGCCCGATGGCGCGTTCAGCGAAGCCATTCCCTACGGCTTGCGCATCTCTGAAGACTGCAAGCGACTCGAAGTCGATCCCCACGAAAACCAGGTCCTTCTCCTCATGATGGATCTTCTGGCGCAGGATTTTTCTTATTCGGCCATCGTCAGCGATCTCAACGAGAAGGGCTTTCGAACCCGCGAAGGCCGGCCCTGGAGCCGCGTCGCCGTATTCAACATGATGCCTCGCCTCATCGAAGTTGGCCCGCGCATCTTTTCGAGCGAAGAGTGGGAGCAGCGCCGCATAAAACTCGCCCGCCGCGGAGCGCCATAAATCCCAATTGCCTTAGGCCGCCGCAATTTCGTCGAGTGGCTTGACTTTGGCACGCTTCTTCTTTGAAGCGATCCAGAGATCGCGCTGTGCCTGAAGACGCAGCCAAAAACTAGCGTCCGTGCCAAAAGCCTCCGATATTCGCAACGCCATGTCGGCCGAGATGCCGGCCTTGCCATTTAGAACCCGCGAGAGCGCAGGTCGGGTGACCCTCAGATGCCGCGCAACCTCCGTCACTGATCTGCCCTGCAGATAGTATGCGAGGACTTTTCCGGGATGGGATGGATTATGCATCTGCATCGCTTAACCTCCTTCAGTGATAATCCTGATAGTCCACGAAAACCACATCTTCTTCATCAAACGCAAACGTCAATCTCCAGTTTCCACTTACACTCACTGCCCAATACCCAGCGAGTTCTCCCTTCAGTGCATGGAACTTCCAACCTGGAATGTTCATCTGCTCCGGTCGCGTCGCGACATTCAAAACGGTAAGTTGATCACCGAGCTTGCTGGCATGACTGGGCTGAATTCCGGCCTTGGAACCCGAAAGAAAGAATTTCTCCACTCCTTTATGACGGAAGGACCGTATCATCTGAGGTTTATTGTATACCGTAACGCAACGCTATACACCCATTTTATACATCTCGCTCCGATCACTTGAGAATCGGCCCCAGCGAAGCCGGGTTATCGCCGGTTCGCGGATCCACGCGAAAATCCCACACGGACTGGCTGATGTCCGATGGTGACAGAATCTCCACCAGTGCGTATTCGCCAATGGTCAGCGTGCCCTCCGGCGTCAGCTTCAACCAGTGCTTGCCCGGCATCACTTCTGCCTTGGTCGGAATCACGTCCTCATCCTGCGTGACCTTGCCCGTCGCGCTCACGTGAACTGCGCCGATAATCCTCACCTCACGCCGCTCGTCCACTTTGACGATCGCAAATCCCGAACTCGGCGAATGTGCCCCATGCTTCCTGTGCGCCATCTCTTTCGCGCCGCCTGTGGGCACCGTCATAGCATGTGACAAAACCTCCTGCACTTCGTCGTTCCCCTCAAGCGAGAGATAGATCGCGGGATCGTTGACATGCAGATGTACCTTGGCATGTGCCCCCGTCAGTTCGACCGTAGCCTTTTCGCCGGCCAGCGGATTCAGCGTCGCCAGCCCCTTCCGGTTCTTCTGATTCAGATTGAGATCAGACGGCACCAGTTCCACCAACTCGGGCGTCCCCTGGTAGGTATCCAGAACAAATACGCCGTCCTGATCGGGAAGCTCCAGCCCCTTCGCAACTTCGGGCATTCGGGCCTTCATATCGTCCCTTGCCGCCGCCTCTTCCTTATCGATCTCCTCGGCTTCTTTCATTCCAGGCGAGGCTCCCTCAGAGCTCTCGTACGGGCCGGTGTGGGTCTGCTCCCACTTGCGCGTTGCATCCCAGTCCACCAGGTCGTACGGCAACTCTTCCCAGTCGCCTCCCCGCTCCAGCGACATATAGCGCACGCGGTCGCCCACCACCTGGTACTGGCGCACGATCTGGTAGCTGCCGTCTTTCAGAATAAGGCGATGGTTGTGTGCCAAGCCGGGTGCATCCGGCTTCAGGGTGGTCCGGTTGTCCTGCTTGCTCTGCTGACTCTGCGCAAACCCCGCCGCCGCCAGTATCAATGCCGCAAGCGCAAGTGTCGCTATCCGCCACATGTGGCTGAAATGCCTCATTGCCCAACAGTTTAGACGGTCGCGCCGGCCTCTGGTTTGCGCTCAGTTACTTCGGATGCTTTTTACCCGGTGACATCCGGTGGCCTGCTGCATCAAATCACATGTATTCTTGTTGCAGGCCCCCTCTTACAAGGAAGCTTAAGTTTGACTGGACTTCACACATGGATGCGTAGCGACCGCCGCGCGAGGCCCAGAGCCTATGCGGCAGTTGTCTTGGTGTGCCTGGCGCTGCTTGCGCTCATCACGGTAATCCAGGTAGGGCACGTTCACTCCGTCGATACCGACGCTGACCACTGCGCTCTTTGCGTCGTTCTGCACCATGCGCCGGCTCCGGCCGCGGCTGCCGCAGCGGTCATCGTGCTGGTTCAAATTGAGGCCGTGGCTCCAGTTGTTGCCCTTCGTCCCCTGGGAACGATCTGGCACCCGCAGCTTTTCATTCGTCCCCCTCCGCAAGTCTCCCCGGCGTCGTTCTGACGTCGCGTCCAGGCCCGATCTTCACGCTCATATAGCACGCATCCGGACTCGTAGTCCGCATACGGGCTCGAAAAGCATTTGGCCTCGACCCCACTCACAACGATGCCGCCGTTCTACTGACCGGCGCCGTGCGTAATTTCCACGGCCTTACCCCCATTCAGTCAACATCGGAGGCTAATTTTTATGCGGTCCATCTGCAGCAATTTTCTTCGCATACTTCCACTCGCGGCCCTTTTGATTGCGACCACCATCGTCGCTCACGCCGCCCAGGGCGGCAATGCCGGCTCTGTTCGCGGCACCGTCACCGACCCATCAGGCGCCGTGGTTCCGGGTGCGACTGTGCGCCTCACCAACGCTGTCAGTGGCTTGGACCGCACCGTAACCACGGACGCAACCGGCCAATTCGAAATTGAAAATATTCCTTTCAACAACTACCAACTCAGTGTTTCGGCTCCCGGGTTTGCCCCGCTCAGTCAGAGTATGGCTCTTCGATCCTCAGTGGGCACGACGATGAAGCTCGTTCTGCAAGTTGGTGCTGCGGATTCAACGGTAACCGTGGAAGCTTCGGGCGATCTGGTTGAGACCGACCCCACGTTCCACACGGACGTGGATCGCGACCTCTTCATAAAAGTACCGCTGGAGAGCCAATCGTCAACCCTCAGCTCTCTTGTCACGCTTACAACGCCGGGAGTGGCGGCAGATTCCAACGGATTGTTTCACGGCCTGGGTGACCACGCATCGAACTCGTTCTCCGTGGATGGCCAGTCCATCACGGACCAGCAGAGCAAGGTCTTCTCCAACCAGCTTCCGTCCAACTCGATTCAGTCCATCCAGGTCATCTCCGGCGCCCCGCCAGCAGAATACGGCGGCAAGACCAGTCTGGTAATCGTCGCCACCACGCGTTCAGGCCAGGGGGTGACCAGGCCCACCGGAAGCGTGACCTCCTCGTACGGAAGTTTCGGCTCCGCCTCAGCAGGCTTTGACCTCTCTTACGGTGGAAAGAATTGGGGCAACTTTGTGGAAGTCGACGGTTTGAATACGGGACGCTTCCTCGATCCCCCGGAGTTTACGGTCTTCCATGCGAAGGGCAATCTGGAGAACGTCTTCGACCGCGTGGATTATTCCTTTACTGCAGTCGACTCGATCCACGTGGACTTCAACTACAGCCGGTCCTGGTTCCAGACGCCTAACTCATTCGATAACCTGAACGTGCAGAATGTGGTTAGCGGAGGTACCAGCGCCAACCCGGTGTACGGAAACGTGGGCAACACCGACCAGCGCTCGCAGATTGGGACCTTCAATATCTCGCCAACCTACACGCGCGTCATTGGCAACAACTCAGTATTCAACTTGGGGGCTTTTGTCCGGCGCGACAACTATAACTACTATCCCAGCAACAACCCACTGGCCGACCTTGGACCTCCGAATCTGCAAACCGCCTCGATTAGCCAGAGCCGCACCCTCACGAACGCCGCGGTTCACTCGGACTTCTCGTATTCCAAGGGAATCCAAACCATCAAGATCGGCGCGCAGTATGGGCAGACCTTCCTGAACGAAAACGATCGTCTGGGCATCGTCGAATCGGCCTATGCCTTCAGCGCTCCTTGTGTGGACGCCAACGGCAACCCGTTGCCGGGCTTCGCCAATCCCTCTGATTGCACCATCGGAGCGAATCCGAACTATCTCCCTGTACTCGCACCCTACGACCTGACCCGCGGTGGCAGTAATTACCTGTTCTCAGGCCACACCGACGTCAAGGAACTGGCTCTCTACGCCGAAGACCAGATCAAAGCCGGCAGCTGGCTCTTCAACCTGGGCCTGCGCGAGGATGTGTACAACGGCCTCACGGATGCCAACCAGACACAACCCCGCGTCGGTATCGCCTATAACATCAAACCGTCCGCGACCGTGCTCCGCGTCTCTTACGCACGTACCCTCGAGACTCCCTTCAACGAGAACCTCATACTTTCCAGCGAGGGATGCTCGAATGCGGTGCTGTCTCCTTTGCTGGCCTGCGCCCCGGGTTCATCCGGAACGCTGCAGCCCGGCTACCGCAACGAGTTCCATGCCGGTTTCCAGCAGGCGGTGAGCAAACGGATCGTCGTTAGCGGCGAGTACATCTGGAAGTACACCCACAACGCCTTCGACTTTAGCGTGCTGGGAAATACCCCCATCACCTTTCCTATCGACTGGCATAATTCGAAGATCCCGGGCTATGCGATCAATGTGCAAGTGCCCGAATACCATAACTTCAGCGCATATGTTGAGATGTCGTCCGTGGCCGCCCGCTTCTTTCCGCCACAGGCGGCCGGAGCCGGAGCTACGCCACAGACAGGCGGCCAGCCCTTCCGCATAGACCACGACGAGAAGTTCAACGAAACGACCCACCTCAACTACCAGATTCCCAAAGGCAGCTTCATGCAAGGCATCTGGGGTGGCTTCAACTGGCGCTATGATTCTGGTCTGGTGGCCGGTTCGGTGCCATTCGCTACCGACAATACAACACCAGTCGACCTGAGCGGCCTCACCTTCGACCAGCAGGCCCAGGCCGGCCTTACCTGCAATGGCGTAAAGGCCACGCCTACGTCCGGCTTTAGTTCGTGCTTGCCGACCCAGTACACCTCGTCGCTGGTTCGCATCCCCGCGCCCGGAACCGAGAACGACGACAAAAACCCACCGCGGATTGCGCCGCGCAGCCTCTTCGATGCGACGGTGGGCAAAGACAATATCTTCCATGCCGATCGTTTCAAGACGAACCTCAACTTGACAGCCATTAATTTCACCAACAAGTTCGCGCTGTATAACTTTCTCTCGACGTTCAGCGGCACACATTACGTGACCCCGCGCGCCCTCACAGCAAACCTAACTTTCAACTTTTAAAACACCCCAATGGCGTCGCCGTGTCACTGGGGCAAATCTTGTCTAAGGAGACTGTGCGAGGGGCTCTGTGCTGGAAAATTCAGCGCAGAGCCAGGTTTGCCGCAACCGCCGCGATGCACAACTTCACCAGCCACCCGGCTGAGTAGCACATCACAAACACGCGATGCAGCTTGATAAACGCCGCATTGGTAAGAATCAGCGGCAGCGGTCCGGCAATCCAGACCAACATAGCAAGCTTGAGTGCGCCGCCGAGCGAGGTCACGCCCAGCCACGCCGCCATGTAGACAAACGCGCCGCACGTCACAAATGGAAGCGCGCTCGATACCGCGATGGCCCTGTTCTCCGATCCTTTTCGCCAGATCTCCGGATACGTCCAGCGGCGATGAATCCAATCTCCCGCGAAGAACCAGTCGGTCATCGAAGTCACGATGCCCGCGCCAACCACCACGAGGATCAAACGAGTCCAGTGCATGTCTCAACTACGCTGCTGATGCAATATTCTGCTCCGGGGAATAACTTCGCGCAATCGAATATCCCGCCGGATGATTCAACAAGCGAGCTACAAGCTACAAGCACTGCTAATCGCCAGCAGGCTCTCCAGTAGCGGCTTCAGCAGATCCAGCCGCAGCGCATTCGCCCCATCCGACTTTGCATGCGCCGGGTCGTCATGCACTTCGAGGAAGATTCCGTCTACACCTGCCGCCACCGCCGCTCGCGCCAGCAGCGGAATGAACTCAGGCTGACCGCCGCTCACCCCGTTTGCCGCTGAAGGTTGCTGCACTGAGTGTGTGCCATCAAACACCACAGGCGCCAATGCTCGCATCACTGGCAGCGAACGATAGTCCACCACCAGCGTGTTGTAGCCGAAGCTGGCTCCGCGCTCCGTGAGGAAGACGCGCTCATTGCCGGTCGACCGCACCTTCTCCACCGGATGCGTCATGTCCCACGGCGCCACGAACTGGCCCTTCTTGATATTGATCGCCCGCCCGGTTTTCCCCGCCGCGACCAACAAGTCCGTCTGCCGGCAGAGAAACGCCGGAATCTGCAGCACGTCCACGGCCTCAGCCGCCACTTCGCAGTGCGACGGCTCGTGCACATCGGTCAACACCGGCAATCCCGTGTCCTTCGCCAGCCGCCCCAGGATCTTCGTGCCTTCCACCAGCCCCGGCCCCCGAAAGCTCTTCACGCTCGTCCGGTTCGCCTTGTCGTAACTCGCCTTGAAAATGTAGGGAATGCCCAAGTCGCTCGTAATCCGCTGAATGGCTTCCGCCATCCGACGCACGTGGGTTTCGGACTCAATGACGCACGGTCCCGCAATCAGAAACAGCTGCCCCTCGCCCACGCGAACAGGTCCAATTTCGAAGGAGTGACTCATCGAAGCCGATTCTATCGCGACGATCCGCTGCGGCGGCATTCCACGTCCTCCGCGAGTGCCGGACCTTAACGCCGGGTGCCCATCCACGTCGCGCATTTTGCGGCTTGGGTAGGAAAGCAGGAACCTGCTCTTCGGCGTGTCACATCTCGTCTACAGCATCCGATTGCGTGACCACTGCACCAGCGCCCGATCCAACGCGTGCAATGGTGTCGGACCGGGCAGATCGAACTGCGGCTTCACGATCCCGCGCTCCACAAGCCGCTGGCAAAACGACAGGTACTCCTCGTAAAACCGTACGTCCTGCCGCATCTGGCCCAGTGCTTCCAAGTCGCCCATCTCCAGCTCGATGTACCGCTCTGGATAGATCGTCGCGAGGATCGACGTGGCCAGCGAGATGTCCACGCCGCGCAGGGCCAGCAACGCGCTCACCGCCTCGGCAGTCGAGCTCTCCGGGGCCGCCGCTACTTCCAGCGCCCGGCGGATACTAGTGTTGCTATTGGCGATTACGTACTGCACCAGTCGTTCCGACTTCCAGCGCACGATCGCTTCTAGGTTGGCCAGCGAGTAGTCGCCATGCCGGATTGCCTCTCCGGCCTCGAACGCCTCTTCTTCCAGATGCCGTTCCCGGTTGGGAGCCTCCTGCCAGCACTGGTCCGCCAGCCGCTGAAGTTCCTTTTCTGAAGGCTGAAGTTCAAAGTGTGCCGTCATGCGAACCCTCCCTTGCCTGTGACTCAGCCCCTTGCGGGGATTTTGCCAAAAACGCAGCAACAGTAGGTCCGTGCGAAAACGACTGTCAAGCGCAATTCAGCTTCGTCACATGGCTGTGTGACGACTGTCATGAGCGCATATGACAGCACTGAGTTTTGAGGCTAAGCAGTTAGCTGCTGATTGATGTTCGCGGCCTCAACCAATGTTCCTTCGCCCTTGCGAACTTGCCGGTTTTTGTAACTAGCCGCAATAAACTCGCGGAACAGCGGATGTGGCTCCAGCGGCTTCGACTTGAACTCCGGATGAAACTGGCAGCCGATGAAGTAGGGATGCTCCGGAATCTCAACGATCTCAACATAGGTCGAGTCCGGCGTCGATCCGCTGATCTGCAATCCGCCGCCCGTCAACAGAGCTTCATACTCGCGATTAAACTCGTAACGATGCCGGTGCCGTTCACTGATTTCCGTGGTCCCATATACGCGATACGCCAACGTCTCCGGCTGAATTACGCAGGTCCAAGCGCCCAACCGCATGGTTCCGCCCATCTCTTCCACGCCCAGTAACTCGCGCAGTTTGTAGATCACCCGATGCTGCGCAGCCGGATCAAACTCACTCGAATTCGCATCCTTCAGGCCACATACGTTTCGCGCAAATTCAATGCAAGCCGTCTGCATGCCAAGGCAAATGCCGAAGTAGGGAATCTTCTTTTCGCGCGCATATTTGATCGCGTTCAGCATCCCCTCGATGCCGCGCTTCCCAAATCCACCCGGTACCAGGATTCCGTCGAACCCCTCCAGTTGCGATTCGTAACTCGTGTCTTCCGGCGTCTTTGATTCCAGCCCCTCAGCCTCAATCCAGGTCACATTTAACTTCAGATTGTGCGCGAGAGCCCCATGTGTCAGCGCCTCTTTCAGCGATTTGTAGCTGTCCTCGTACTCCACATACTTGCCCACAATTGCAATCGAGACTTCATCCTTCGGGTGGTAGCACCGATCAACGAGATCCTTCCACTTGCTTAAGTCCGCTTCGGGAGCTTCCTTGTGCAGGTACTTGAGAATCAGCCCGTCCAGCCCTTCCTGCGCAAAGTTCAGCGGCACCTCGTAAATCGAAGGAACCGTCGTCGC
>NZ_JBARMD010000205.1:0-1832 GCF_049802275.1 Occallatibacter sp.
CAAAAAAGCACCTCTACCTGATGCCAGAGTATGTCCTGAATATCACCCGCCATGCTCCCAACGGAAGCCGGAGAGACAAGCCGGTTCGCGTCATCACCTTCCATCGCGACGACCTCTTGCCGTCCAATCAGGATCTCTATGACGGCGAGGGGAACCTCGAGAGTCAGGTGACCTATTCCGCCTACAAGAGCTTTGGAGACAGCAAATTCCCCACCAGAGTCGTCATAAAGCGCCCCTTGGAAGGAATAACGATTGTTCTGACCGTTGAGAAGGTGGACGAGAATCAAAAGCTGCCCACAGACCAATTCACCGCAAAGATTCCGCCCGGCACAACGATCCAGCACCTGCAATAAATGAAACTCAAATTCAAACCGATCCGCCTGGGGCGCGACCGGTCTTGCTGAGTTCGCTGTAGAAGCCGAGATCCCGGCCTTCCTGCATCTTGGTGATGTAAACGATCTGCCCGTAGTGGAGCCCGAAGTGCTCGACCACCTGGTAGACAGCCGCGAGTCCAGTTACTGTGTATCCCTGGATGTGCCAGGTTGCGAGCAGTTCATCATGCGTCAGCCGTGCCAGCACCTTCGCAGCTTCGTCGATGGTCGCGCCGAGTCGCGCAAGCAGATCGGCCGCTGTAAGATCGCCCGTGGCATTGAACTCAGAGGGACGATCGCGCCGGTCTTCCAGCCGGTCGAACGAAGCCACCAGCCACTGCCAGACATTTCCATTCAAATGCAGAATAAGATTGGCAATGCTGTTGCTGGCATCGTTGGGTCGCCACCATATTTGTTCCTCGCTCAGCAACTCAACCGCTTTGCGCAGGCGCGGCCAGTATTGCTCCAGGAGCTTGTTTCGAGAAAACTGAAGGAAGAGTTCGCTTGCGGGATCGGCAGCCATGGGAAGTGCGCCTCCTTGGGTGAACTAGATTCTATCGAAGGAGCCAGACACACCACCGCCGGAGTCGACTCCGCTTGAACAGGTCGATCTCCGGCGGTATGTTGCCTGCATTCGTCTTGAATGATTCCCTGAGGAAGAGCGATCCGGATACCGCTTGTAGGCCTCGCATCCGGATCGGTTGAGTTTCCAATTGTATCTAAATCGCGCTGCGGTTGTTACGAGGCAAGTGCCTGGATGCTGTCGACGTGAATCATCTTTGAGTCCGCGTCGAGACGGCCTGTCACCTTCACGGTCTTGCCTTCGAAGGCCTGCGCGCGCGAGGAATCATCCAGCTTGTATACGCTGCCCGATGAATCGCGGAGCACATACTGCTCGCCGTCTTTCACAACCGTACCGGTAAAGGTCGCGGTCTTCGACGAATCCTGGTTCGGCATTGCCTGATCGGGAGGGGTCTGCGAAGGCGGTGTCTGTGGTTCCTGGATCACCGGCATCGGAGAAGCGGAATTGGGATTGGTAGCTCCAAAAGCTGGTACGCTCGCCAACAAAAGAGCGCACGAGGAGAGACCGAGAAGCATTTGCATTTTAGTCGAATTCATATTTAACCTCCGGGTGTTGAGCGCTCCCGCCGTCGCACGCTTTTTCGTCAAACAAGTCAAACAATCGGGGCGGGAACTTGATAAAACGCCCTGTCTAGCGATCAACATAGGTAGCAACCGATGTGCCATATAACTTGCTCTTTCTTTCGAATAAGTTGCACTCGGGAATTGAGCTTTCGTCCCGGGTAAGAACTACCGGGTGGGGAAAAAGTGCCTGGCATTCTCAGGCCGATTGGCCAAAAATACCGCTGGGGTGGGTGTGACATCCTTTTAAGCCTTCGGTGTGCTAGCATCCCGGCAAGCAACTGCCGCCCAATTCCACAAGGATTCAGGCATGGAAAC
>NZ_JBARMD010000206.1:0-5060 GCF_049802275.1 Occallatibacter sp.
GTACATAGACGCGAGCAGGCGCTCTCCGTCAGAGGACGGGGAGCGCCTGTTTGGGTTGACCATTCCGACTCGCCTTGCCACGGAACGGCCCGCATTTGGCCCGCACAACTTCCCTGCTTTTTCACTACTTCTGGCCCAACACTCCTAGATGGGCGACAGGAGACCTTCCGGCCTCTGCTGCCATCCCCAAAGGGCATCATCGATGCGCCGCTGGAAGGGATCCGCGGAGGGCTGCCGGAAATAGGCGACCTGCTCCTCCGTGGCTTCCGCCAGGACATGCACTGGTTCAGGAACCTGCTCGTCTTCCACGTGAGCCGGCTCGGAATTCGCAAGAACCTCCATGCCCGGTCCAGAAACCTTCATGAAGGTGAATTCGACGGGTTCTTCAGGAACTGCCTGTTCGATCGCGGGCGCGCTGAATGAAACGCTCGCCGCTTCGAGGGTTGGGGTCTCGGCCTGCAGCGCCAGGAAAGGCCTCAGCGCCTCGACAACTTTTTCAATCTGTTCCTTCTTTGATTTAAGCGCCTCGAACTGCGTAACGATGTCACGAAGTTCCGCAGCCGCTTCGTCCAATGCAAATCGATAAGTTTCTTGTCTCATAGTCAACCCTTGGAGGCATTGTGTCCCACCAAGGTGTTACCAAACAAGTGATAAGTAACGCTAGTTCGACTTACTCCCGTAACTCAAGTAACGTATCTCCTATGTTCCTTCGCTTTTTCGCACGTTGCCACCACTCACCTTCGTTCCGTTTTCTGAATGATTTCCCTCAAATCTCGAGGATGGCGGGAAGGATTTCACGCCGCAACTCCTCCCGCCAGTTCCCGTCAATAGCCTCTCTCGATTAGTTCGCGTAAGCTGCTGAAAACACAAAGACATTCCGTGGTGAAGATTTGCGGTCTATTTCGCCAAAGTCGATACAGTAGTGTTCATGGAGAAAACAGGGAGAGGAGATACAGGTGGCGATTGACCTTGCTCCGGCACCCTACCCCCCACCCCTCCTCAGTAGTCTTTCCCGTTTGTTCGCCTCATGGCCAATTAAGCTATTCATATTCAAATGAAAAGCTGAGAATGCGCGGTCCTGGAATGAACTATTTGAGTTGCAAAGCGGTGCGGAATGCACCGGAGAATGTGCAATCGCGGCCCCCTCAAGATTCCGGCTGCTGGAGATGTCGAATGAGAAGTGGCTCGGCTTTTCACACTCGATTGAGAAATGGGAGAACTACGGCTTTTTCTGCGCGGCGGGCTGCGGCGGATAAGCCCGATCAACAGCATCCCTCAGTGAGCGCAGCAGCATGACATTCGGCGCATCGAGGCCGTCCTTCATTTCTCCCGACCAGAGAGGACCGCTCAGTCTTCCCTGGGTCGAAAGCGAAAAGACACGCAGTATATCGTCGGGCGGACCAACTTCGCCTCTTGCCCCGACGTTGTAGCCGCCATCGGTTGGATCGGGATTGCGGCTGGGATCGGAGTTACCGGCCCCGGGATTCCGATTGGGATATGCGCCGCCGACTCCGGTCGGAGTTCCTGCGGTAACCCCTCCGTGCAGTTGCGCGGCAGCAAGCCGGCCCTTGCGCACAATGATGATGAGATCGGCATCACTCCGATTAAGCGTCAGCGTATAGCGGTGCCAGTCCTTCATAGCGTCCTGGACATTTGCGATCGCTTCGCGATCTTCCGGGAAAAGGCCCGGCTTCATGATGTCGCCGTCTTCCGCCTGGACATACACATAGCGAGCATTCGAGAAGAGCGCTGGAAGGACCTTTTTGTCCTTCGCAAGTGCAAGAGGTGAGGTAAGTGTGAGCAGAACAGCGATCGATTTGAGCCGCTTCATGAGTTAGCCTCCGCACGGTCCGCCGCCTGCGGAACCAGCATACGCCGGCAAATGTAATGTAGGCCAGCGGTTGAAAATGAGTCCGTGCTCATACGTCTCCTGCCGACTGCTTCCGACCGCGCATCAAGATGATCCCACGGGATTGGAAGGCTCCGGACGACCGACGCTGTCACTTGATAAGCGGTGCGATGCGACTTGAGAACTACGTCTGCCTATTGTCCCGTCCAACACGGCCCGCGCTTTTCCAGGAAAGCCGAAATGCCCTCGTGCGCGTCCTGCGCGAGGGCATTCCTGGTCATCACGTCCTGGGCAAAGGCATAGGCTCTCGGCGGGTCGAGATCGATCTGCGAATAGTAGGCCTGCTTGCTAATCGCATCAATGAAATCTTTTCAGGATTTCACGCGGTCGGAGAAATTCTTTCCTTGTCACATCTTGTTTCCAGGAATTTCCCTAGACTGGCCTTAATGCCCGAATCCCTGTCGAAGCGGCGAGTGTTGGTTGTGGACGATGAAAAAAACATCGCCGACAGTCTTGTGTTGATCATGCGTTCTCATGGATTCGAATCAATTGCGGTGTATAGCGGTGAGGCGGCCGTGGAAGCTGCTGTGCGGTTTCTCCCCGATGTTCTGATCAGCGATGTGATCATGAGCGAAATGAGCGGCATTGAGGCCGCCATTCACATTTCCAAGGCGCTGCCTCGATGCAAAATTATTTTGTTTTCCGGGCAGGCCGCCACTGCGGACCTTATCTCTCCAGCCGGCTTTGACGCTTGCAGATTCGAAATTCTCAGCAAGCCCGTGCACCCTCAGGTTCTGGTTGATCGCATCAATAGCCTCGCGCCGTTCGCGCCTGATCAGCCGTTCCGATTCCCTGAATACAAATCCGCGATCAGATCGTGAGCGGTCGGGGCATTAGTCCTGACCTTGTTCAAGTGCAAAGCGCAGAACAGTCAGTGAGACAGATCCATATGCTGCAACAGGGAGTCAAAGCATGCGGGAATCTGCGCGTCCCATAGCGACCAATTGTGGATTCCTGGGCTCGTATGGAATTCAAATCGGAATTTGCGTTCCTGCAGCCTCCGTGCAAAGCGGCGGTTCGGCTCGAAGAACGGCTCCTGTTCTCCTACCGCAATAAACATGTATGGAGTCTGCTCGGGGTGCGCTGACTCCACCAGCACAAATGGATCGCTCGACCGCCTTGACGCGGTCCCGGGAGGACCGAATACGGTTCGAAGTCTCCACCACTCCTCTATTCCGGGGATTTTGTTCCGGATTTTGTAATCTCGATGAAGAACTTCAATGGAGGGACTGAGCGCGCCGACAAACACGAACAAGTCAGGCCGGCTAAGCGCCCACTTGATTGCCGCGAATCCACCCATTGAGATCCCGATGATCGCTCTCTTCTCGCGGCGGTCGGAAGCTGGAAACCTGGTCGCAACGTCCCGTATCAGATCCTGTAGAACATAGTCTTCGTAGCGATCTTTCGGCTTCTCGACGGCATTCATGTAATACGAAAAAGCGCCTTCCGGCATAACCAGGATCAAGTTTCGGGTTGCATACGCAACCACATCTGAATCGTTCGACCAGTCGCGAAACCCTCCGCCGTCACCGCCATGCAGCAGGTAGACGACCGGCAGTTTTTGGCCTGGAATGACGTCAGCGGGCAGATAAACTCGATAGGGCATGTCGCGATTCAGCGCGGACGAATGAAAAGTCACATCCTGCATTCGGACACCAGAAAGGAGACGTGGACGATCGGTTGGTTCCTGTTGAGCCCGTTGGCATCCCAAAAACCAGAACAACGCCAGACATGCCGCAGCGATACGGAACCGTAGGGCTCGTGGACTTCTCACTGAGAGCGGATTTTAACTCAGCTCGATCTATATTGTTTGTGAAAACCAGCAATCTGAGGAAAGCCTGGCTACAGGCCTGAGGCAACGTTCGAATCCGTTGAGTGTCTTGAAAGGGGCGAATGGCAGAACCAGCCAGAATCACGTTGCTTGCGTGGGAGTCGCCTCAGGTTTCTCGATGGTGTCGACGCGGATTTTGGAGATGCGGCGACCTTCCATCTCCAGCACAGTAAGGCGGCGGTTTTCGTATTCCACTGATTCGCCGTCCTTGGGAATGTGCCCGAGGCGTGTGAGCATGAATCCGGCTAGAGTTTCTACTCCGCCTTCGCGCGGCAAACTCCATTGCATTTGCGTTTCGAGGTCGCGGAGGTTGGCGCTCCCTTCCAGCACGAGTGTGCCTTGTGCATTGGCGAGCACGGGCCGTGCGGGATCGTCGAATTCGTCTTCGAGTTCACCGGTGAGCTGCTCAATGGCGTCTTCGGCCGTGACGAGGCCAACAGTCGATCCGTACTCATCGACAACGATGGCCATCTGGCGGCGCCGCCTCTGGAATTCCTGCAGCAAAGCGAGAGCGGACTTTGTCTCCGGCACCACGAGCACCTCGCGCATCACCTGGCGCAGGCGGAGTTCCATGAACGGAAGACCCAGCTGCGGACTCCCCGGTCGGTTGGGCGTGGCGTTTGCTGAGTTGCTGCCTGGCTGCTGCGTCGCCGTACGCTGCTGCGATTTGGGGCGGAAGAACATCAGCCGCGCCAGGTCTTTGGAGTACACAACTCCAATGATGTGCTCGGGACCGCGGGTTTCGTCGTAGACAGGCACGCGAGAATTCATGTGCTCAATGACCTGGGCGCTGGCCTCTTCCAGCGGCATGTTCGATGGCAATGAGAAGATGCGCTGCCGTGGAGTCATGATTTCGCGCACAGGCACGTCATCCAGTTCAATCGCCCGATGGATCAGCGTCTCCTGAAAGCGCGGGAGCAGCCCCAGTCGCCGCGCGGCGGTTGTGATCAGCTTGAGTTCCTCGGGGGAATGCACTGCGGCCCGCTCGGTCATCGGGATGTCGAAGCCACGCAGAATAATGGCGGCCGAACTCTTGAGCAGGCGGACGGCGGGCCGAGCCATCCGCATGAAGATGAGCATGGGCGGCGCAACGGCGACGGCAAGTGCCTCGGCCCGACGCAACGCCAGCGATTTTGGGACCAGCTCACCAATGGTGACGTGGAAGTAGGTAATGAATGCGAAACCGATCGCAACGGCAGCGATGGAAGCCGCATGGGCGTAAACCTGCGCATGGGCAGGTGGTTGCGGCAGCATGTCGATCCAGCCCAGGACGATGCCGGCGGCCAGCGGCTCGCCGATCCAGCCGATTGCCAGCGAACA
>NZ_JBARMD010000207.1:0-2111 GCF_049802275.1 Occallatibacter sp.
CCATTCACATCACCGGACAGGCCATCGCCAACATCATCGCCTCAACCTCGGGAACCGACTCCGACTGGGTGGTCAAGCTGATCGATGTGTATCCGGATGAGGTCGCCGACAATCCCAATCTCGGCGGCTACCAGTTGGCCATCGCCATGGAAATCTTCCGCGGCCGCTATCGCGAGAGCTTCGCCATGGCCAAGCCAATCGAAGCCGGCAAGCCGCTTACCTATCGCTTCGCGCTGCCTCCAACGAATCACGTCTTCCTGCCCGGCCATAGAATCATGGTGCAGGTGCAGTCCAGTTGGTTCCCGCTCTACGACCGCAACCCGCAGACGTACGTCGAAAACATCTTCTGGGCCAAACCCGCCGACTATCAGAAAGCCACCCAGCGCATCTACCGCTCGCCCGCTCACGCCAGTAGCATCGAGCTACCTGTAGTTACGACGAAGTAGCGCGGAGTCGAGATTCATGCTTACGACGCGAGTCAGACTATTATGACGAACGCTACCGCTTGTTCCGCAGTCCAGGGCCTCGCATTCCATCACTTCACCGGCAAAGAACGAGATACCGAATCAGGCAACGACTACTTCGGGGCCAGGTACTACGCAAGCTCAATGGGAAGATGGATGTCGCCGGACCTTCCCTTTGCGGATCAGGACACCGAAAATCCGCAGAGTTGGAATCTCTATAGCTATGTCCGCAACAACCCGCTGAACCGTATCGATGACAGCGGTATGCTTACGATTATCGTGGGCGGCACAGGCTACAACCCTCATGATTGGAACTACAGTCATAGCCCTTTGACATCCGAGGCTCAAAGCCACTTTAAGGATCCTGCAGTTGGCTTTCTGTATTGGTCTGGCGGATTGTCGGATAGGGATCGAATCGCAGGCGCAGAACAATTAAGAAAAATGATCAACGACTATGATTTTGCGCCCGGGGAACAACTCAACATCATTGCGCATAGCCATGGAGGAAACGTTGCTCTACTCGCATCCCAAATGCAACTGAATCATCCGATCGACAATCTGATTACCCTCGGGACGCCAGGGCTTGGGGAATACACGCCAAACGCAGACGACCCTGGAGCGTGGCGCAATGTCGGAGCATGGTACAACATTCAAGCGTCAACAGATTGGGTTCCTTCGCTCGATAGCGACACGAACTCAACGAACAGAGCTGGGGCACATAATTACACTGTCCCCACACCTGGGCTCGGGCACCTGGGCGGAGACAGAAGTGCTCACTCTTCCATGTGGCAAAACAGCAACATCCGTAATCTTTGGTGGACGTGGTGGTCAAGTCAGCAATCGACGCCTTGTGCCCGCACCGGCGCGTCCGACAGTTTAGGGAACAGCACTGGAATGTCGGGTTGCCAATGAGATCTGAAGGTGTAACTAGGCGAGAGGCATACATGAAGCAGAACAAATTCCTAGCTGTGATCTGGAAAGCTGCGTTTCTCCTCCCGGTCTGTTCAGCCTACTTGTGGTGGGCATATTCGATGGGAACTCAAGGGCGCAACGAGTTTCCGCCAAAACCTGACGCTGTTCCCCCGGTACTCGAAATGGGATGTGTTGTTACAGCGCTTACGGTGATTGTGTGGTTAATCGGGGCACGCTTACATCGACGGATGGGTCTCGCTGGAATTACAATCGGAACGATTTTTGAAACAGCCGTCATTCTTTTTGCCTATACTGCACTCGTTCTCGCTTGGCGCGAGTCTTGGACGCCTGCGAGAGGAATGACCGAATCGGCAGCGTTCCTTCCGATCTTGGGACATCTCAACGCTGAGTTCTTTGGCAACGAAGGATTCTGGGAATTCTTGATTGTTGTTCTCCCATTTGTATCTGTTGTATCCGGGGCTCTGACCTTCGGGGGTGAACTTATCCAGAGAAGACATCAGCTTGACTCGCCAACTCAAATACCCGGATGACTGTGTGTGTTTGCTCGGACGTGAGAATCTCACTCGTTTCACCGGCAAAGAACGGGAAGCCGGGTGCCCCCCATCTCGATCCCGAGATGGGAAATATCGGCTATTGCAGAACTGGAACTTCGGAGAGACCGCCTGAATTCGAAGTCGCGATTCACATCGCCTTATTGCTGGAGAACCGCTGTTT
>NZ_JBARMD010000208.1:0-2255 GCF_049802275.1 Occallatibacter sp.
GTCCCGGTAGGGAAACAGGCCATGCATCACCGCATGCGCCTCCGGTACGTAGCCAAAAATCAAATCGGCCCACGGCCTTTGATGGAGAACAAAGAACGTAACAAAAAAGAACAGGAAGTGGCAGGCAGCATAGAACGCAATGAGATACAGATCAATCTGACGCTTAGTCCACTCCGCCAGCTTACCTGAAATCTTCCAGCGTGCCACCAGAAGACTCAAAATCGCCAGCAGTCCCCCAAACATGAAGCGAAGTAGAAGATTGCGGAACGCCATCGTTCTTTTACCTTACCATTCATTAAATTCGATTTGAACCGCAGGCTCGCTGCCTGGACATGCCATCGGTGACACTTCACTGCGTCCCCGACGGATGCGGCCGCAGCCAAAGAAAGAACCGAGCAGTTTCCGCTCGGGACCCCCTCACCGATGCAGAAAACCCGGCAGTTGGCCGGGTTTTGCATCAATGCATCTTTCCTTTGCACAACGATTCATTCGCACCACCGGGCGAGCTTCCTCAGCTGAAAAGATCCTTCATCTTGTCCAGGAGCCCCGGCGACGTCGGCTTGTTCTCCACCGACATCGATTTGCCCAGTTCGGTAATCAGATCGCGTTGTGCCCGGTTCAGCTTCTTCGGGATCTGCACCACAACCTTCACGATCAGGTCGCCCCGTCCCTTCTCATTCAGATAGGGCACGCCCTTTCCGCGAATGCGCAGTTCCTTCCCGCTCTGCGTGCCCTCCGGAATCTTCAGCATGACTGGCCCGTCAACACCAGGAATCTCGATATCAGCGCCAAGAGCCGCCTGCGGGAAGCTGATAGGAATAACGCAGTGCAGGTTCTGCCCTTCGCGCTCGAAGAAGTCATGCCTGCGAATCGCCAGCACGACATACAGGTCGCCGCTCTGCGCGCCTCCGCGGCCCACGTCGCCCTCGCCTGTGTAGCGGATGCGCGTTCCCTCTTCCACCCCTTGAGGCACTTTAACGGTGAGCTTGATCTCCTTCGTCAACCGCGTCTCCCCGCGGCACACCTGGCAGGGATCGCTGATGATTGATCCTCGCCCTGCACACGTGCTGCAGGTCCGCGCAACTGAGAAGAATCCCTGTTGGTAGCGGATCTGTCCACGGCCATGGCATTGCGGACAAACAGACGGACCCCGCCCTGAAGCGCTCCCCGTCCCCTTGCATGTTTCGCAGGCCTCGAGGCGGCGGTACTTGATCTCCTTCTCCGCCCCGAAGATCGCCTCTTCAAAATCAATCGCGAGGTCAAAGCGCAAGTCGTCGCCACGGGTTTGTCGAGAACTCCGCTGCTGCCCACCGCCCATGTTAAACATCTCGCCGAACAAGTCGCCAAAAATGTCGCCCAGATCGACTGCGCCTGAGAACCCCCCGAATCCACCGGGCCCGCCGTTGCTCACTCCCGCATGACCGTAGCGGTCGTAGGCCGCGCGCTTGTCGCCATCGCTCAGCACCTGGTAGGCTTCGCTCGCTTCTTTGAACTTCTCTTCCGCAGCGTGATTTCCCGGATTGCGATCCGGATGAAATTGGAGCGCGAGTTTGCGATACGCGCTCTTCAGTTCCTGGTCGCTGGCGTCCCGCGATACTCCCAGCACCTCGTAATAATCTGCTTTACTCACTCTGGTATTCAAACCCTTCGCAACCTTTTCTCGATATAGGCACGGGTCTCACCCCGCGCATCGCCTGTTTGCCGCCCCGCCTCACTATCCCGGGAACGCCGGCAGATTGAGCGCATTCGTGTTCACTCGCTCGTCTGTTTTGAGTTGGATACTACGCGCACCAGTGCCGGCCGCAGCAACTTCTCGCGCAGGCGATATCCCCGGCGAATCTCCTCCGCAACGTGCTGGTCCGGCAGATCCTCGCGCTCCACAGAGCCCATTGCTTCGTGATGGCGCGGATCGAACTCCTCGCCAACCGTCGCTACGGGCTGAACCTGCAGTCCACGCAGGATCTCTTCCATCTGCTTCACAATCAGTTCCACACCTGTACGCAATTGGTCCAGGGAACCGGTCGATTTCAGTGCCAGTTCGAAGTTGTCCAGTACCGGAAGAAACTGTTCCACGACAGATCCAATGGCAAAGTCTTTGAAATCGGCTTTCTCCTTGTCCGCCCGCTTGCGCGCGTTCTCAAACTCCGCTTGCAGCCGCGCCAGGCGATCGATCAGTTGGTCACGTTCCTTCTTCAACTGGTCGTTTTCTGCCTGAAGCTGATCGAATTCTCCCCGGCTTGCCGAAGCCTCTTCGG
>NZ_JBARMD010000209.1:0-8655 GCF_049802275.1 Occallatibacter sp.
AGATCTGGAGCTAGACGCGAGCCAGATCGAGACCCAGATCAGATCTGCCCTGGAAGCACTCAGGGTGAGGTTCTCCACTCTCGATGAGGCATCCGCCGACCGGGCGGCCCTGTTGTTATCAAAGCGCTTGGAACTGATAGAACGGAGCCGCTCCATCGTCGAGCTTTCTGCCGCAGGGCAGCGCATTCGCATTCACGGCGACTATCACCTCGGCCAGACTCTCCGAACCGCTGTCAAAGGCGGCACGGACGACCGAGGCGATTTCGTCCTGTTGGACTTCGAAGGCGAGCCAGCGCGATCACTGTTGCAACGTCGGCGCAAGCAATCGCCCCTGAAGGACGTGGCCGGGATGCTGCGCTCGTTCTCCTATGCCGCATTCGCTGGTCTGAAGGAATTTCGGGATGCCAATTCCAAAGACTTGCGAGTGAACGCCGCTGGAGGCTTAAGCACCTGGGCCGAGGCATGGCAAAAATCTACGTCCGGCGAGTTTCTTCGCGGTTATCGAGAGACAATCGCGAAAAATCCGGACCTGCTGCCTCCTGGGCGGGAGATGCAGTTGCTGCTGGATGCATTCGTGCTGGAAAAGGCTCTCTACGAGTTGCAGTATGAACTCAACAACCGCCCAGCATGGATACACATCCCCATTGCAGGTATCCTATCGTTGTGCAATTAACCGGCATCGAATCGACTAAGCCGGCCGTTTGATCGTTCACTTTGCTAGGGCACGAGCTATCCCCAGTCCATTATGGCTACTGCAAATTCAGTCTCGGACTCTCACCCAACGGCTATTCCCGCGAAAGCAGGTTTGCTTGTTTTTATTGCTCCTATGGCGGTGGAGTCGCTCGACAATATCTTTGCCAATTTGACGGCCTTGTTTCCTGCGGAAGAACTGCTGATCGCAACGCCTAACGACACCTCCAGCACTGCATATCCAGCTCTGCGCGTGATTTCAACGCAAGCTACCAATGCCATCTGGCCTCTCGCGGCGATTGATTTTGCGAGTGCTGCTGCCGCGGCCAAGGAACACCAAGCGCGCGCAATTCTGATGCTTGGACCTGGTGCCGATTCTCTGAGCCCATCGGCGCTTCACGATTTGGCGAATGCGGTGTCCGATTCAACATTTGATCTGGCAGTCCCTCACTATTCGCTTCCACCAAATGCCGGACTCGTGAACTCGGCCATTCTGTACCCGTTGACGCGCGCTTTGTTCGGGTCTCGAACCCGATTCCCGCTATCGATCGACATGTCTTTTTCCGTGCGCATGGCGGAGCGGCTTGCCAATACAGCCCAGCGTTTTATCCATCTGAACCAGGCAGACGCCATCCTTTGGCCCGTAAGCGAGGCAGCAATCTCCGGATTAAGTGTCGAAGAAATTGCCGTCGGCTCACGCATGTTGCCGCAGCCTGCCGAGCCGAACGTCAATGCGATTCTCACGCTGGTCACCGGATCTCTGTTTGCGGATATCGAGGCCAAGGCGGCTTTCTGGCAGCGTCCGCGCCGGCTTCCGCCAGATCGGCGTACTTTTCCCGTGATCGATGGAATAGAGGGAGAGGTTGATATCGCACCGATGGTCGAAGCGTTTCGGCTGGCATTCTCAAATCTCCAGGAGATCTGGTCTCTCGTACTGGCGCCCAATTCTCTGCTTGGATTGAAACGGCTTTCGATCGCTGAACCGGCGTCATTTCGTATGCCGGAGAATCTTTGGGCACGCGTCGTCTTCGATTTTTTGGTGGCTTACAGGCTTCGCACGCTCAATCGTGGACATCTGCTCGGTGCGCTCATTCCGCTCTATCTTGCATGGGTCGCCGGTCACCTTAATGTCGTGAAATCGGGCACAAGCTCCGAGGTTCACGTGGAAGCAGTAGCCGCAGCTTTTGAATCAGACAAGCAGTACATCGTCTCGCGCTGGCGCTGGCCCGACCGATTTAATTCATGACGCTCCGTTTGGGAGAGTGAAACCGTTCCAATTACGAAGATTTGGAACGGGCAGTTCAAGGAGAGAGTCCGATGCATCGATTCCTCGCCGCAATGCTACAGACAGTTCAAGATTACAATCCGCCACCGGCACCGATCGTAATCGACAACGGGTCGATCTGGCATCATATGTCCGACGCGCTCCACCAATCCGTTTATCGCGTGTTGTCGCTGTTTATCGCCGTTTTGCCCGGCATTCTGGCGGTCTTTGTCGCGCTTACTCTGTTCACCTTGATCGGAATGGGTCTCTCGACCCTCTTGCGGAAAGGGCTGGGCCTTCTCAAATTCGACGATCGATTGAATCGCGGCGCTTCGGAATGGGCACCTTCGAGTTCTCCCACAGCATTGATCGCACGGGCCGCATTCTGGGGCTGCGTTCTGCTCGGATTGATAATCGGAGTGTCCGCATTCGACGCGTCCTACGCAACCGGCGCCCCACTGCCGATTTCAATGCTGCCCTACTTGACGCATCTTGTCGGCGCAATTCTGCTGCTGATCGCAGGAACTCTGATCGCCCGGTTTCTGGCACGCTCTGTGCTCATCGGAGCGGTGAATGCTCAATTGCAGTATGCAAGATTTCTTTCTCTCGGCGTCAAATGGCTGGTGCTCGTGCTAACCGCCGCCATGGTGCTTGACCATCTTCAAGTGGGCGGAAACATTGTTGAGCTGGCGTTTGGAATTTTGTTTGGCGGTATCGTACTGACTCTTGCACTTGCCGTTGGACTTGGTTCGCGAGACCTGGTGAGTCGATCACTTGAAGGACACGTGGATCGATCGAGTGATCGACACCACGCACCCGAAAACGAAACTGTACCGGCTCCGGTCGAGCCTATTCGACACGAGTCCATTCGTCACTTTTAGTGGATAGCGTCGGTTCGAAGAATCGCTACCGAGTCCGGCGGCAGAGCGATTGTGCCATCTTCACCGACAATGTCAGGCCGCGAAGCAAGTATCAGTTTGCCGCCGTTTATAACCGGCAGTGGTCCGGAGTTTGACCCCAGGTTGCAGGCGATCACAACCGACCCCCGCGCCGTGCAAAGCCATCGCTCCTCCTCGTTGAAGGTGACTACTGTGTTTCCAGGTTCTCCGTTGTTCAAAGATGGGGTGGAGCGTCGCAGCCGGATCAGCTCGCGATACCAGTTCAGCATCGCAGCATGAGCAGGTCTCGGCAGTTCCTCCCATTTCAGCTTCGAGCGCTCGAAGCTCGCCTGATTCTCTGGATCCGGGATTGTCGCTGGATCCCAACCGAAGGCAAAAAACTCTCGCTTGCGCCCTTCTGACACTTGTCGAGCCAACTCCGGATCCAGGTGATCGGCGAAATAAAGAAACGGCGACGTTGATGCCCATTCCTCCCCCTGGAAAAGCATCGGAATAAACGGGCCAAGCAATACCAGAGCTGCCGCAATCTTTGCGCGATCGATTCCGGCACTCTGGCTGATTCTGTCGCCGAGGGCGCGGTTGCCAACCTGATCGTGATTCTGGATAAAACCAAGAAAGCGATGCTGAGACAGATTCCTTGCGGTGCGTCCATGTATGCGATTGCGATGACGGGAGAAAATTCCGTCATAGACGAATGTCTGCTCCATAGCCTTGGCAAGTTGAGCAATCGATCCGAAGTCGGTGTAATAACCGGCGAGCCTTTCCCTGCTGAGAACAGTAAACAGCGCGTGGTGAAAATCGTCGCTCCACTGAGCATCCATGCCGAAGCCCCCGCAATCGCGCGGGGTCACAACGCGCGGATCGTTCAAGTCACTTTCGGCGATCAGCACCAGTCCGCGGCCAAGTGTTGCGCCGAGTGTCTCAACTTCCGTGGCAAGTTGTTCGAGAAAGTGAATCGCCGATCGGTCTACAAAGGAATGTACGGCATCAATGCGCAGGCCGTCGATATGGAAATCGCGCAGCCACATGAGGGCGTTATCGAGGAGAAATCGACGAACCTGGTGCGAGCCGGCCTCTTCCATATTCATGGCGCCGCCCCACGGTGTCTTGTGAGCGTTCGTTAAATAGGGGCCGAACTTGCCCGTGTAGTTCCCGCTGGGTCCGAAGTGGTTATATACCACATCGAGCAGTACGGCCAAGCCAAGTCCATGAGCTGCGTTGACGAAACGCTTCAATCCGTCAGGGCCGCCGTAAGGTTCGTGTACAGCATAGAGAGAGACGCCGTCATAACCCCATCCGTGGTTGCCATCGAAGGCCGCAACAGGCATCAGTTCCACATGAGTGATGCCGAGAGTTCTTAAGTATTCGAGCTTCGCAGCTGCCGCATCAAGCGTGCCTTCCGAAGTAAAGGTTCCAATGTGCAGCTCATAAATTACAGCGCTCGCCAGCGGTCTTGCCTGAAAGGCCGGATCAGTCCACCGGAATTCATTCTGATTGTAGAGGCGGGAGAGTGCGTGAACTCCATTCGGTTGCCGCTGAGATCGAGGATCTGGGTAGGTTGTATTGTCTGCATCTATAACAAACCCGTAGTCCGCGCCGTAGCTCGCGGAGTCTACGGCTGCAGTCCAGCAACCATCGTCATCCGGTCCATCCATGAGGATGGATTTTCCATCTATTTGTACGGCTACCGCCTTCGCAAGCGGCGCCCAGATCTTGAATACATGCATCACTCAGCTCTCTTCTTTCGCGAGCAGCGCCACGGGAAAACGGCGCAAGAGATTTGACAAGGGTATGCGGCCGCCGCCTATCACTTCGTCGGTAAGCACGTTTCTCCAGCGCTCGACGGGCAAATCAACGGTAGTGTTCAGCCAGTTCGCCGCAAGTCTTAGATTCCATCGCGGAACAATCGTTGCAAGGCTGCCCGCCCGCAGATAGCCCAACGCATGATCCGCCCGCCTTCCCTCAATCGCCAGTGGAGTAAAGTCTCCACCCTCTCCAAATAATTCCGGTCTTTGCCGCCTCAGCTTAAGCGCGCAATGGAGCAACCACAGTTTCGGCATCCCGCTGTCCATATTCTTGAGAATTTCTTCAACTGGCATGCCCGCTTCAAGCTCCGATAACAATGTGTTTCGCGCCGTGTAATCGATCGGTCCGCGGTTGTCGGGATCGACCAGGTGAAGATCCCACAACTCGCTTCCTTGATAAGTGTCAGGCACGCCGGGAGCCGTACATTTCAGCAGAGTCTGTGCAAGGCTGTTTACTCTTCCCGGGGTGAGAATGCGGCTTACGAATTCTCCAATCTCCGCCAGGAACTCCTCACTGTCGTAGATGCGTTCAATGAAGGTCTTCAGATGATCTTCGAATTCCTTGTTCTGCTGTGTCCAACTGGTTCGCTGCTTTGCCTCGCGCACCGCCTTTTCCATGTAGGCGGTCATCCGATCGCGCTCAATCGGCCACGCGCCAATCATCGTTTGATACAGGAAGTATTCCGTATTGCGATCGGGCTCGCCTCCAGTTTTGAAAAAGGCATTTATCCGCGACCAGCGCCTCAGGGATACGCGCCACTGCCCGGGCATCTCTGTAATCACTGCCAGCCGGGCGCGCACGTCATCAGAGCGCTTCGTATCGTGCGTTGAGAGCGTGGTCATGGTCAGCGGGAAAGAGGATTGCATCCTGCCGCAATAGGCAAGGAAATCCGGCGAGCTAATGCCATCGCGGTCCGGAGCACTACCCACCTCGTTCAGCCCGATCATCCGGTTATAGCAATAAAAGGCCGTATCCTCTACCCCTTTCGCCATAACCGGCGAGGTGAATTGCTGGAAGCGGTAGACAAATTCGGCTTCGAGTGGACCGCGAGAACGCAACAGCAACACATCCCCGATGAAGTCAAGCAGGCCTCCATCGAGATCCGGCCGGTGATTCTTGGCTCTCTCGATCGCATCGGAAACATGCAGACGATCCTCCTCTGTAATCTCTTCGCGCTCTGGAACTACGTAGGTTCTGTATACCGAAAACCCGGCCGCCACTTCCCGGATCGATCGCCTGATCTCCGCTCGGGTAAAGTCGCGGCGGTCGCGATTGTTTTCGCAGATCTCGACGAACAGACTTGCTAGTCGATTCACATCGCTGCCTAGCGCCTCATGCTCGACATTTAGCTTCTTATCGCTTGCGATGGCAGCGAAATCAGTCGGCTCTCGCGTAAAGTCCTTGTAGATCTGCGTCAGCTCCTTCAAGCCATCGGGGTGCATGAGCCAACAGTTGCAAACATTCAGAAAGTCGTAGCCGCTTGTGCCCTGAATCGGCCAGCTCTCGCGAAGATATTCTCCGGGCTCGAGTATCTTCTCGCCAATGATCCACGCATCCGGAGCTCGCTCCCGCAAACGCGTGAAGTACTGCAAAGGGTCGCGTAACCCATCGGGATGGTCGACGCGAACTCCGTCAAGGACTCCTTCGCGAAGCCAATCAAGAATGCGGCGATGCGTCTGCTCGAACACATGTGGCCGTTCCACTCGAAGTCCGACAAGGGTGTTCACATCGAAAAACCTGCGATAGCCGAGTTCCTGATCGGCTGTGCGCCAGTAGGCCAATCGGTAGTGTTGAAGATTCAACAATTCGTCCAGGGCATCATGATCGGAATTCAGTTCTCGAATCGCCCTGTTGATCGCCTGCGAGGTCTCTGGATGTTCTTCACAGAATCGTTGCAGCAGGCCGTAAATCACGACCTTGTCACGATGTCGTGAGTTAATCGCTTCGCTGTCTGTCGCGTCAGGGACGGGCAGGCGAGCAAGGCTGTCCGCAAGAAAGCTGAGAGTCGGACTATATGCATATTGAGCAGCACGTTCGAGAATGATGGGCTGAGAACGTGGTGCGAGAGGATAGAGATGATCGATGTATCGTATGCGGAGAGATGCATCGTCCCGATCGATTTGAATCTGACCCGCTGTGAGAACACGACCATACTGATCGCCGAGCACAGGTATCAGGACCTTGTTCTGAAGTTTCACTTCAGAGGAATGCCAGTCGATATCGAACCATGTAGCGAATCGGCTTGACGGGCCATTTTCAAGAACATCCCACCAATTCTGATTCCGCGGCCCCGTCGCCATATGGTTGGGGACGATATCTAGCACCTGGCCTAGCCCAAGTTCCGCGAGCCGGTCGCAGAATCGCTGATGGCCCTCCTCCCCTCCCAATTCTTCATTTACGCGCTGATGGTCGACGACGTCGTAACCGTGCATGCTGCCGGGAGCTGCCTGGAGATATGGCGAACAATAAACGTGCGAGACGCCCAGAGACTTGAGATAGGCGACGACGTTCGCTGCGTCGTCGAATGTGAAATTCGCGTGCAACTGAAGCCGGTATGTCGAAGTGGGAACGCGCGGCATTTCCTGGTTGCACCGAGTTGGCCTGGGTTGGGAGGATAGAAAAACTCAGCCGTCAGGCTATTGGATGCCCTCAGATTGATAACAGGATGTACGTCCATTAATTGCCCGTATCGGAAGAGGGGCTGAATCATGAGAGAGCATGAAAGAACTGCTCTACAAATGAAACCCTCAGGCTGAGCAGTTATAGCAACGGCGAACTTACGATGCCATCCGGGCGATGTTGCAGCGCGTCAGCGATCAATGCTTTCGCTTCATTTAACTCAGCGGCCTCGATCTGGAGTCGGGGTGGCCGCACACGCGCCGTTGCAACCCCCAGTTCCTCCTGCACGAGCTTGATCAACTGCACAAACTTGGGGACAGTGTCCATACGCAACAGCGGCAGGAACCAGCGGTAGATATTGAACGCGGCCTCTTTGTTTCCTGCGATTGCAAAATCAAACAGCGCGACGGATTCGCGCGGGAAAGCATTCACGAGCCCAGCGATCCAGCCAACCGCCCCGGCCTCGATTCCTTCCACGATTGCATCGTCCACGCCGACAAAAATGGCGAGGCGATCGCCGGTAAGTGCGCGAATAGCGGTTACGCGTCGCACATCTGTCGAAGACTCCTTCACGGCCGCCAGGTTCTCGAATTCCTCAGCGAGCTCTTTGATCTGGGCAGGCACAAAGTCTGTTCCGTAGGCAACGGGATTGTTGTAGAGCATTGCGGGAAGCGGCGTCGCCTGAAGGATCGCCGCAATGTATGCTTTCGTCTCTCGCCAGTCGCCCTTGTAGACATAAGGTGGCAGAATCATCAGGCCCTGCGCTCCCGCATCAGTCAGCGCCTTGGCTAGGTGCACCGCCTCTGATGTCGACAGCGCAGAGATCGCTCCAACTACAGGAGTGGATGGTGCGACCGCTGCTACGGCCCCTCGAACAATCTTTAGTTTCTCTTCGAACGTGAGCGTCGCCGCTTCTCCCAGTGAACCCAGGCACACGATGCCAGTACATCCATTTGCCTGCATCCACCGTGCGTGACGTGCAGCAAAGGCCCAGTCGATTTCAAGGCCTTCGGTGAATGGCGTGGTCATGGCGGGCATTACGCCTTTCCATTTCATAGCGGCTCCTTTGCTGCATCAGCGGAATTGTTGTGCTTAAAGCGGGACGGCAGATACGGATCCAACGGAATCGATGCTTGTCTGCCCTCGAGCGCAGCAGCCAGCAGTGCGCCTGTAGCCAGGGAGGTTGTAATTCCCAACCCCTCATGTCCAGTCGCCAGCCACACCGTGTCATCGTGCAGCGAAGGCCCGATCAGTGGAAGCTTATCCGGCGTGGCTGCTCGGAACCCGGTCCAAACGCGCACCGCATTCAACGAACCAATAGACGGCATATAGACGGCAGCTCGCTGCAGCATTGCACTCAAGACCCTCTGGTTAATA
>NZ_JBARMD010000210.1:0-2639 GCF_049802275.1 Occallatibacter sp.
GGTTTCAGGGTGTAGAAGGATGGAGCCGTGTCCACCGAAATGGCCGGTCGATAGCTCTGCCACATGGCCATCGATCTCCGCGCCGGCGGGGATAACTACCTGGCCGTCTTGCACAACGTCGCTGGCCACGCGGCTGCGGAAGGGCTGGCCCGGTTGAGACAACGAACTCGACAGTTCATCCAGAATGCGAACGCGAATGAGGGTGCCTTCGCCGAGCGTTCCGGGCGGGAGGGGGGCAGGGTGCACGATGTCGTCGTCGGGATCGGATGCGCTTGCACGCGTTGTCAGGGCTGGTGTCCCAGGAGCGACGCCTACGATGCCTTCATCAGTTCCGTCGCCGTAGGTTTGCGGAACCGGGGCTGTGCCCTGATTCGCCGCGGTGGCTTGAGGAGCAGGCTGCGCGGTTGCAGGTGTTGGTTGCATGGGGTGGCCGGCGGGCGGCTTGGGAATGGCCGGCTGCTGCTCGCTGGTGATGATGCTGTCATCCGGTGGAGGATTGGAGGTTCCCTGGTAAGGGCTGGACTGGCTTTGGTCCTGAGCCAGCAGGGTGGTGGCAGCCAACGCGAAGAATGCACATACAAGAATCGGCCGGTTCATCCAAATTCTCCCTGTTCTGATTTGAAGCAGGCGGTGCTTCCCTTGGTTTTATAGACCCGGCCTGCTGGAAAATGTTTTGCGGCAAGATGCGTCGAAAATCTATCCGGCGCAAACTACGCCCAAATAAATGCTAGCCTGCCGCCGTTACACGCGCGGCACAGAGAGCGGCCGCAGGTGCCTTCTGCAATACGAATCAACTGAGATAACCCGGCGCGCATCATTCAACGCTGCAGTCGCTTGCAGCGTGTGATCGCTGCCACAGGGGCGACCGCAGCCCCGTTTGCTAGAATCCGAACGGAACAACATTCACTATTTCTACGCAATTTTGCTGGACGGAGAGGGGTTTGAGCACGTGCATGAGCTTCTGGGAATAATTCAGAGCGCTGCCGGAGAAGCCGTTGCCGTGGATCGCCGTCCCAAACTGAATGACCGGCTGCAGCACCGTATAGCGAGGACTGATATGACTGAGATTGTTGCGATTCGGGCGCGCGAGGTTTTGGATTCGCGTGGAAACCCCACCGTGGAAGCAGACGTAATTCTGGAGAGCGGTGCATTGGGCCGCGCCATTGTGCCTTCGGGCGCTTCCACTGGCGAGCATGAGGCCGTGGAACTGCGCGACGGCGACAAGAGCCATTACATGGGCAAAGGTGTGCTGCAGGCCGTGGCCAACATCGAAACCGTGATTGCCCCGGAACTCGAGGGGATGGATGCCTCGAATCAGCGGCTGATTGATCAAACGATGATCGCGCTCGACGGCACCGCCAACAAGGGCAAGCTGGGTGCGAATGCCATTCTTGCGGTTTCTCTTGCTGCGGCGCGGGCCACTGCGCAGACGCTGGAGATTCCGCTGTATCGCTATCTCGGTGGCGTGAATGCGAGCGTACTGCCCACGCCGATGTTGAACGTGCTGAACGGCGGCGCGCATGCCGACTCGAACGTGGACTTTCAGGAATTCATGATTATGCCAGTCGGCGCGGAGCGCTTCAGTGATGCACTGCGCTGGGCTGCGGAGACTTTTCACACGTTGAAGGGCGTGCTGAAGAAGAAGGGCTATAACACCGCGGTCGGCGATGAAGGCGGATTTGCTCCTTCGCTGAAGTCGAACACCGAGGCGGTGGAACTGATTCTCGAGGCCATCGAAGCAGCCGGTTACAAGCCCGGCGAACAGATTGCCATCGCCCTTGATCCGGCATCGAGTGAGTTCTATGACAAGGAAAAGAACAAGTACGTTTTCAAGAAGAGCGACAAGCGCGAACTGACCAGTGAAGAAATGGTCAACTTCTATGACGACTGGGCGCGGCAGTATCCAATTGTTTCGCTCGAAGACGGACTTGCTGAAGATGACTGGGAAGGCTGGAAGATTCTGACCGACAAACTCGGCAGCCGCATTCAACTTGTGGGTGACGATATTTTTGTCACAAACGTGAAGCGCCTGCAGCGCGGCATCGAAGAAGGCGTAGGCAATTCAATTCTGATCAAGGTGAACCAGATAGGCACGCTGACCGAGACGCTCGAAACCATCGAACTTGGCCGCCGCTACGGCTACACCTCGGTGATGTCGCACCGCTCGGGCGAAAGCGAAGATACGTTTATCGCGGATCTCGCGGTGGCAACAGGTGTAGGCCAGATCAAGACCGGGTCTGTGAGCCGGACCGATCGTATTGCGAAATACAACCAGTTGCTTCGAATTGAAGAAGAACTGGGCGCCGGGGCGGTTTATCTTGGACTCGAAGCGCTGAACTACAACGACTAACCACTTGCGATGGGGCATATAGCTTCACCGCGGACAGTTGAAAACTGGGTGCCCCAGGTCTCGCTTCTGAGGCCTGGGGACTCGGCTCCACTTCAAGCCTTGATCCTCCCGTCACGTTTAATTCTGCAAACTGCGTGCAAGCGCTACCCGCTAACTCCGGTAAACAAGGAATCTGCCAGTGCCATCTACGAAACACCCTCTCGTTCTGACCATCCTTGACGGATGGGGTTTTCGCGCTGAAACGGCGAACAACGCAATTGCACTAGCCCGCAAGCCCACTTATGACAAG
>NZ_JBARMD010000211.1:0-20381 GCF_049802275.1 Occallatibacter sp.
TCCACGGGCAGCGACAACTGAGAAAGAACCCCCTCCGAGTCCGCCATCTGCGGCACGACAGCGGGAGAAACAAAACTCACCGCGTCAATGTGTTTGAATCCCGCGTCGATCAACCGGCGGAGGTAACCGGCTTTGATCTCCGGCGAAATTTGTCCCGGCAGCCCTTGCCAGGCATCCCGTGGGCACTCGACGATTTTGACCGCTTCATCCATTTGAGTCGCAACCTGCATCGGCGCCGAGTTGCATCGCTGAAGTCGATGCACACGCAGTTACCCGCGCGACGGATAGACCTTGAGAATCTCTCTCGCAATCACCATGCGCTGAATCTCGCTGGTGCCCTCGCCGATGGTGCACAGCTTCACGTCACGATAATACTTCTCGGCGGGGTAGTCTTTGATGAATCCGTAGCCGCCGAACAGCTGCACGGCGTCGTCACAGATGCGTACCGCGACCTCACTTGAGAACAGCTTGGCCATTGAGGATTCGCGCGTCACCTTGCGGCCGGCGTCCTTCAGCACCGCGGCTCGTTGTGTAAGGAGGCGCGCCGCATCCAGTTCAGTCGCCATATCGGCCAGCTTCCATTGGATACCCTGAAACTCGGCAATCGCCTTGCCGAACTGCTTTCGTTCCTTCACATATTTCAGGGCTGCGTCCAAAGCGCCCCTGCCGATACCAAGCGCCAGTGCAGCGATCGAGATGCGGCCGCCATCGAGTACGCGCATGGCATCGATGAATCCCTCGCCCTCTGCGCCGAGCAAGTTCTCCTCGGGAATTTCGCAGTCCTCAAAAATCAGCTCGCTGGTGTCGCTTGCGCGCAAGCCAAGCTTGTTCTCCTTCTTGCCAGGACGAAACCCCTTCGTCCCCTTCTCCACGACAAATGCCGAAAGCCCGTGCGTTCCTTTGCTCCTGTCGGTAGACGCGATCACCACGGCCACATCTGCATAATGACCATTGGTGATGAATGTCTTGTTCCCGTTCAGAACATAGCGATCGCCTTTCCTCACCGCGGTTGTCCGCGAATTGCTGGCATCAGAACCCGCACCCGGCTCAGTCAATCCCCACGCAGCCAGCCACTCGCCGCTCGCCAGTCGCGGCACATACTTCTTTTTCTGCGCCTCATTTCCTGCCAGGAAAATATGATTCGTCCCGAGCGAATTGTGCGCCGCGACAATGATGCCGATCGAGCCATCCACGGCGGCCAATTCCTCGATTGCAAGAACGTAATCGACGTATCCAAGGCCTGAGCCGCCGTACTCGGGTGGGAAGATCACGCCCAGCAATCCCATCTGCCCCAGTTTCTTCACCGCATCAAGAGGAAACTCGCTCGCCTCGTCCCACTTCATAACGTTGGGCGCGATCTCGCGCGCCGCGAATTCGCGGATCTCGCGACGAAGTTGCTCCTGCTCCTCGGTTAGAACAAACGGATACAGGCTTTCATTTGTTTCGAGCGCGACGCTCATGCTGTTTGGCTCCTTTGCGTCTGGGGGTTGGACGCCAGCCTAAGCTGCTGACTGGTTAAGATGCCGATTGTATGGAGGTCAGACCATGACCCAGCCTGTTCGTCAGGTTTGCAGCACTCCCGGGTTGAACTTCGGTACGTCAGGATTCATTGCGCATGCCTCAAGCGCAGTAATCAGCACGTCTCTCGTTTTGGCAGGGTCGATAATGGCATCGATCCAGAGGCGGGCGGCGCCATATCGCGGGTCAGCCTGTGCATCGTAGGTTGATTTGATTTCGTTGTAAAGAGCCGCTCTCTCGTCCTCTGAAAGCACCTTGCCTCCGCGCTCCACCTGCTTGGCGCGTACCTCCGCCAGTGTTCCCGCCGCCGACGCTCCGCTCATCACGGCATACCGGGCCGTCGGCCACGCAAACAGAAACCGGGGATCGTAAGCCTTGCCGCACATGGCATAGTGCCCGGCTCCAAAACTACCGCCAATAATCACCGCAATCTTCGGCACGACGCTGGTGCTGACCGCCGAAACCATCTTCGCGCCGGCGCGGATAATGCCCGACCACTCGGCGTCTTTGCCAACCATGAACCCATTCACATCATGCAGAAAGATCAGGGGCACCAGGTTCTGATTGCAATCCATGATGAAACGGGCCGCCTTCTGCGCTCCCTCGGTGTATATGACGCCGCCTACCTCAATTCGCTTCGCCCCTGCTGACGGCCCCATCGCGACGATCTGATTCTGGTTAGTCTTCTGGTTCGCGACAATGCCGACAGCGTGTCCGCCGATGCGCGCATACCCACAAAGAACTGTCCGGCCGAATTCTTCCTTGTACTCATCAAATTCGCTGCGATCGACGATGCGCGCGATCACCTCGTGCATATCGTAAACGTTGCTCGTGCCCGGGGCCGGATTCAATAAACCGTAAGCATCTTCGATTGGGTACTTCGGCGCGTCGCGCTTTTGATCGAAAGCTGTGCGACTAAATCGCTCTTCCGCAGCACTTGCGGGCGCCCGGTTGCCCAGCTTGTCTACCAGCGAACGCAGCCGGGCGATGCAGTGGTGATCGTCCGGCTCTTTGAAGTCGACGGTGCCTGATATCTCGGCATGCATTGTGGCGCCGCCGAGTTCTTCAGGATCGGTCTTTTGTCCAATCGCCGCCTGCACGAGAGAAGGGCCGGCGAGAAAAAGGCCCGAGCCCTCCGTCATCAGCACCGTATCGGTCATCACCGGCAGATAAGCTCCGCCTGCAACGCACATGCCCATGATCGCAGTGATCTGCGGAATGCCCAGCGAACTCATCACCGCATTGTTGCGAAACACGCGCCCGAAATCGTCCGTATCTGGAAAAACGTCTTCTTGCAAGGGCAGAAAAACGCCTGCCGAATCCACGAGGTAGAGCGTAGGAATGCGGTTCTCAAGGGCAATATTCTGCGCGCGCAACACCTTTTTGGCCGTCATCGGGAAGAATGCGCCCGCTTTCACCGTTGCATCGTTGGCGATGATCATGCAGAGCCTTCCGCACACCCGGCCAAGTCCGGTAACCACGCCCGCTCCCGGCGCTCCGCCATACTCGCCATACATCTCATACGCTGCCCAAAGGCCTAGTTCGAGGAACTCTCTACCTTCATCAAGCAGCAATTTCAGGCGTTCCCGCACCGTCAGGCGCTTCTTAGCGTGCTGTGCGGCCGCCGCTTTCGTGCCGCCTCCAAGCCGAATGGTCTCTTCCTGGGATCGAACGGTTGTAAGCAAGTCGAGCAGCGCGGCCCGGTTTGCTTTCGCGCGGGCAGATTGAGGATCAAAGCTGGAACCGATCACGTTTTTAAGTTTCGAGCTTTCGGCCATTCTTCACTCACACAAACTCGCAGACTATAGCACCTTGGATGGTACCGGCGTCCATTCCGTCTCACAGCAACGTGAGCTACTCCACGTTCAGATGAGCTTTTTTGACCGCGCGCCGCGCCAGTAGAGAAACAGACCGATCAGGATAGACGCGGCCGTTCCGCCAACCAACTGCAACTCGAAGGCGGCTGTGTTCGTTCCTCCCGGCGGAAAGAAAGACAAGATGATTCCGATCAGAACCACGAGGAATCCAAGGGCACCGCAAATCCACACCCCCACAACTCCTCCGGGCACAAGCACAGCATGCGGATTTTCCTTTCGATCCTTTCGTGTCGAGAGGCGTATGACCGCTGCAAACATGTATAGGAAAGGAATGAAATAGAGAATGATCGCCGCGCTGACGACAAGCTGATATCCAACCAGAATGCTCCTCGTCTGTATCTGGCTTAGAACAAGAATTGTCCCGGACAGGACGGCCTGCACGAGGATCGAAATGTAGGGCGTTTTCCACTTCGGATGAATCTTTCCGAAGGCCGCAGGCAGGTAGCGATCGATCCCGACGACAAACGGCACACGAGCGATCCCCGCGACCGTGCTTCCCACGCCGCCGGCATTCCCCACCGTCACCAGCATGGCTGCCAGCACACCGAGCAAGCCCATCTTCAAGGCCATAGACCCGACTGTGATGGCACTGAACACGCCGCTCTGAGGGTCAATACTGGCAGCCGGCAACAGGGCAAGAATCGCGAAGGTGCCGCCGATATACATCAATGCGATCAGGGCTCCGGCTCCGAAAACCGCTCGCGGCAGCGTGCGACGAGGGTCGCGCACTTCTTCGCTCATCGCCGAGACCAGTTCGAGCCCCGTGAAGGCAAAAGCGATCTGCGACCAGAAATTCACCGTGTCCCAGTTCCACGCCGGCATCATGTTCTGCACAGTAAAGTGCGTTGCAGACCCGTGCTTGAACACGACAACCACGGCTACAACGCCGAGAATTACCAGTGGCAAGTACGTGCCGACGCCGCCGGCATTCTGCAGCCATTTGCCGATATTCAGGCCAATGATGTTGAGAACCACGGCAACCAGCAGCAATCCCAGTGAAACGCTGAGCAGAAATGTCCGGTCCTGCGCCAGCTGCGCTCCGCGTCCGCCGATGATGTATGCAGCCATCGACGCGCTGGCCAGCAGGAGGCCCGGAAAATAGAAGACCGTGTAAATCCAGTAAGTCCAGCCGGCGATAAATCCGTGAAAATCGCCGAAGGCCTCCTTCGACCATGCGTACAGGCCACCCTCCTCAGGAAACCGCGAAGAAAGCTCGTTAATCACGAGCGCGCCGGGCACGAAGAAGAACACCGCGGCAATGACCCACAGGCTGATCGACGACGTCCCGTTATGCCCCGCGGCCGCAATCCATCGAGGTCCAAGGACCGTAGCGATGTTGAACAGCAGCACATCCCAGAAACCCATGGTCTTGCGCAACTGCGCCTTGGTCTCCTGCGCGGGCGGCGCAAAGATCGTCATAAGGCCCCCCCAGCATTCACGCGGTCACCATCTCTCTGCATAAGCGATCATCATAGTGGCGCTTTGTTCGACCGCACAATGTCGAGCGCCACGCAATTATCAACTGCCGAGTGGAAATCGCTCTCGGACCTCGTAGCGGGAACCTCCTGCTCCAAGAAGGGCCTCATACAGCAGGAATTCTGTCGCCGCGAAAGTGGGAACTCCCGGGTTCTCTTTGACCCGCTGTTTGAGTCGCCGAAGAGCTTTCATCCGGTTGTCGCCCTTCGCCCGTGCCAACGTCACGTGCGGATGAAACGGCCGATCTTCAGCAACAAACCCGCATTGCGCCGTGGCAGCGAGCACGAGGTTCTCCAGCCCAAGCATCTGCGCCGAGACCCTTACCCCCGCGAAGAAAACTCCCGCTCTCTCGAAGAAGCCAGTTCCATCAAGCTGCACGGGCACTGCGGGTGACCGCACATCCCGAAGCCGCCCCACGACACAGCCAGCCTTTTCGCCTGAGGCTTCTCCGAGAAACTGCAGCGTGATGTGCCACGAGTCAGGGGAACTCCAGCGGAGTCCGTCGCCTGCGGATCGCAGACTTTGAGACAACTTCTCAAGCGCGTCAATCACTTCCGAAGCAAGCGGAATTCCGATAAAGAGGCGCACGTCGGGCCTTCGTCAAAGATACTTCGCAAACGACTCAATCTGCCTGGCCTGGTGATCTCGCCGCTCCACGGGCGACGAAAGAACGGTGGATGTCGAGGTTGCGCCGAGCGCTGAAAGCCTGTCGATCATCGCCTCCAGGTGTCGTATGGAAACAACATCAGCTTCGATGACGAACGATTCCGCGCCGGTGATTCGATGGCAGCGGCTGATCTCACTCATCTCTTTCATGGCGGTCACCGTTCGGCTTATCTGCAGTTCGCCTCCCGGAATCGTAAGCCTTACCAGAACGCGTATCGGCACCCCCAGCTTTGCGCTGTCAAGCGACGCATGATAGCCGGTGATCACGCCGGCTTCTTCAAGGCGATGAACGCGCTCCGCCACCGCTGGCGTCGAAAGGCCGATCTTCCTGCCGAGTTCCGCGAAAGAAACCCGCGCATTTTGCTGCAATGCTTCCAGAATCTTCCAGGCAATTGCGTCGAGGTCGATTCGATTCGGTGTGGTCTTGTGGGCCATGTGCCAGCAATCCTTAAGTTCCTCTCCTATTATGCTTAAAGCCATTAGGTTTTGACCTCCGTTTTTTAGGCGATACCCATTTTCAGTGCCTTTTCTGCGTCCTAAAGTAGGGGTCAGCCGGGAATACATTCCCCGTTCGCTTCCCTCGTCCCCGGCACAGGAGGTACCGCATGAGCGCAACCGTGCACTCTGCTCCCGCACACATTGGTTCAAAGCCGATCACCGAGTCGATTCCCACCGGCAACGATTTCCTGCCTCTCAAAGGCACAGACTTCGTGGAGTTTTACGTCGGCAACGCCCGCCAGTCTGCCTACTTTTACCGCGCCGCTTTCGGCATGTCCCTGATCGCTTATGCGGGACCGGAAACTGGCCAGCGCGATCGTTCGTCTTACGTCTTGCAGCAGGGAAAGGTTCGTTTCGTGCTGACCACGCCTCTGCGCGGCGGTAACGCAATCGCCGAGCATGTCGGGCGCCATGGCGACGGAGTAAAAGTCATCGCGCTCTGGGTCGACGATGCCCGTGCCGCATGGACGGAGACCACGGGTCGCGGCGCCGTCAGCGTGGCCCAGCCTTATGTCCTCGCCGACGAGCAGGGACAGGTCGTCATGTCGAGCATTCGCACCTACGGGGATACGATCCACACATTCGTAGAGCGTCAAAACTACTCCGGTGCGTTCCTTCCTGGCTATCGTGCCGTCAGAAGCGATCCAATCGCCCGGCCGACTGGGCTTCTCCACATCGACCACATGGTGGGCAACGTGGGCTGGCACGAGATGGAGGAGTGGGTGAAGTTCTACGCCGAGATCATGGGCTTCTCGCTCTACCAGCACTTCGACGACAAAGACATCTCCACCGAGTACTCCGCTCTAATGTCAAAAGTGATGGCGAACGGCAACGGCTACGTGAAGTTCCCCATCAATGAGCCCGCCGAAGGAAAGAAGAAGTCTCAGATTGAAGAGTATCTCGAGTTCTACGGTGGCCCCGGCGTGCAGCACATCGCGCTTGCCACCGACGACATCCTGCATACCGTCAGCAAACTCGGCGAGCAGGGCATCGAGTTTCTGCATGTTCCGCACACGTACTACACCGAATTGCAAAACCGCATTGGCAAAATCGACGAGCCGATCGACGAATTGGAGAAGCTTGGGATTCTCGTCGATCGCGATCCAGAAGGATACATGCTGCAGATCTTCACGCGACCGGTGGAAGATCGGCCTACGCTGTTCTTCGAGATCATCCAGCGCAAGGGCAGCCGCAGCTTCGGCAAAGGAAACTTCAAAGCGCTCTTTGAAGCCATCGAGCGCGAACAGCACGCACGGGGAAATCTGTAAGGCACAGGAGGCGTGAAATGAAAACTGAAGCACTTTCCGTTGCCGTTCCTTACCTCATCGAGCAGGACTACCCTGCCTATACCGAGGAGCAGCACGCTGTGTGGGCAGAGCTTGTGGGCCGGGTGCTGCCCGAGCTTGAGAAGCACGCATCGCACGCTTACCTGGATGGCTTCCAGATCATCGGCCTTCAACGCGACCGCCTTCCCCGGCTATCCGCGATCAGCGCCCGCCTTGAGCCGAGAACAGGCTGGAATTCCACGCCGGTCAGCGGATTTTTGCCGGCGCCGGCATTCTTTGAGATGCTCGCAGCGCGCCGCTTTCCAACCACAACCTGGCTGCGCAGCCGCGATTCGCTTGAATACACGCCGGAGCCGGACATCTTTCACGACGTCTTCGGCCATGTGCCGATGCACGCACATAAGGTCTTCGCCGATTTCCTCGAGCGCTATGGCCAGGTTTGCGCATCCATCCAAGATGAAGCGGTACTGGAAAAGCTCGGCCGCCTCTTCTGGTACACAGTGGAGTTCGGATTGATCCGCGAGAACAACGAGATCAAGGTCTACGGCAGCGGTCTCATCAGTTCCCACGGCGAATGCATGAACGTCATTGAGGGACATTGCGCCATCCACGACTTTTCATTGGCCGAGGTGCTTTCCACTCCGGTAAAGGTGGATGAGTTGCACAAGCTCCTTTTTGCAGTCTCCAGTTTTGATCAGATATACGAAGCGATGCACGAGGCCGAAAGCCGCGCACGCCAGAACCGCTTGTGAAAGGTGAAAAGCATGGCTGATGTGATCCAGTACCAGACCGGCTTTGGAAATGAATTTGCCACCGAAGCTGTCGAAGGAGGTCTACCGCAAGGCCAGAACGCGCCGCAAAAGCATCCCCTCGGCCTCTACACCGAGCAGCTCAGCGGATCCCCGTTTACCGCGCCGCGCGCCGTCAATCGCCGCACCTGGACCTATCGCATTCGCCCCTCCGTAACGCATCGTCCCTACGAGGAGATTCCCGCAAGACTGATGCGCAGCGGACCGTTTCTCGAAGTCCCCACCTCACCTAATCAGCTGCGTTGGGATCCGCTCCCCATCCCCAAAGAGAAAACCGACTTCGTCGACGGCATCGTGACGCTTGGCGGAAACGGCGATCCCGCCATGCAGCAGGGTGTTGCCATCCACCTCTACGCCGCCAACATATCCATGCAGGATCGATTCTTCTACACCGCAGACGGCGAATTGCTGATCGTTCCCCAACTCGGCGCTCTCCGTTTTCACACGGAGCTTGGCATCCTCGAAGTGGCCCCCGGCGAAATCTGCGTCATCCCCCGCGGTATCAAGTTCCGCGTAGTTCTGGCCGAGAAGCAGGTTCGCGGCTACATCTGCGAAAACTACGGCCTGCCCTTCCGCCTTCCCGAACTCGGCGCCATCGGCGCAAACGGCCTCGCCAATCCGCGCGATTTCAAAGCCCCCGTTGCAGCCTTTGAAGATCGCGAAGGCGATTTCCGCATCACTTCAAAATTCCTTGGCCGTCTCTGGTCCGCTGTTATCGATCACTCGCCGCTCGATATCGTGGCATGGCACGGCAACTACGCACCATGCAAATACGACCTTGCCCTCTTCAACTGCATTAACACCGTCTCCTTCGATCACCCCGATCCATCCATTTACACAGTGCTGAGCGCGCCGTCGCATGTTCCCGGCACGGCCAACTGCGACTTCGCCATCTTCCCTCCGCGCTGGATGGTCGCCGAGCACACCTTCCGTCCGCCATGGTTCCATCGCAACCTGATGAACGAGTTCATGGGCCTCGTCTTCGGTGCCTACGATGCCAAGGCCGAGGGATTCGTACCCGGGGGAGCCAGCCTGCACAACTGCATGGCCGGGCATGGCCCGGACGCCGAGACCTTCGAGCGGGCTTCTTCTGCAGAACTCAAGCCGCAGTATCTTGCCAACACTCTTGCGTTCATGTTCGAGACTCAGATGGTGGTTCGCCCCACCGAGTTCGCCATGAGTACCCGCATCCTGCAGCATGAATACTTTGAATGCTGGCAGGGACTGAAGAAACACTTCAAGCAGGGATCGCAGGCAAAGCCGAAGAAGAAATGACCGCCATCGAAACCCTGCTCGCTGGGCTCTTTGACTATGCAGGCCTGTATCCGCCTGCGAGCCTGAGCCTGCGCTCGGCTGCGAACAACTATCTCGAATATCGACTCAGCAAACATGCCGGGGCCCTGGGCCGCTTCATCCTGAATCTCGATCGCCTCGATGAGTTTCGCTCGGTCACAGCGGATTCTTCCCACCACTTTGCCCTGAGCGTAATTGCTGCGGAAAATACCGATTGGGCCGCCCTCGCTCAAGGAATCAATTCAGGACTTCGCTTTGAATGTCTGGAAATCAAATGCAGTGAACCATCCGCAATCAAACGCATCGCTCAGCAGCTTCCGCGAAATATGATGGCATACTTTGAAGTGCCAATTCACCCGAGCAGCCGCGTCGCTCTCGAAACAATCCAGGAGAACGGCGCGCGAGCGAAAATCAGGATGGGCGGTGTGGTTCCTGACGCGATACCCTCCGTTTTCGATGTTGCGCAAATGCTCAAGACCCTCGTCGACCTCCGACTTCCATTTAAGGCAACCGCGGGGTTGCATCATCCCCTACGCTCAAAGCAGGCATTGACTTACAATTTGGAGGGTCCAACCGGCACGATGCACGGATTCGTCAACCTCTCATGCGCTGCGGCGCTTCTCTTTTTCGGTGGCGACGTCGAGGAGGCAAGGTGCCTGCTCGACGAAGAGGATCCCGCCGCATGGGAAATTCGAGCGGATTCGCTTCGATGGCGCAATCAAGCCTGGACAGCCGACCAGATCGCGAACATTCGCCGCGACTTCTTTCTCGGTATTGGAAGCTGCTCCTTCGAAGAGCCAATTCATGATTTGGAGTCTCTCGGATGGCTTTAATGAGCTGGGTCGAAAGCGCGAACTCGCCGGACACGGATTTCCCGTTGCAAAATCTGCCCTATGGCGTCTTCAGCAACAATGAGGAGACGCGCATCGGTGTTGCCATCGGCGATCAGGTACTCGATCTGCGCGCCTGCGCTCACTATGGCCTTCTCAGCGAACTCCCTCCCGACGCTATCGAAGCCTGCACGCAGGAATCCTTGAACGATCTGATGGCCCAAGGCTCCGAAACCTGGTCCGTTCTCCGCCGCCAACTCACCGCTCTTCTCGCCGAAAGCGCGGATTCCGCCGTGAAATCACGCGTGCAGCCTTTCCTGGTGCCCATGCGCGATGCGCAAATGCAGCTACCCGCACACATCGGCGATTACACTGACTTTTACGCCTCGATCCATCACGCCACGCGGGTCGGCAAGCTCTTCCGCCCTGACAATCCGCTTCTGCCCAACTACAAATATGTCCCCATCGGCTATCATGGCCGCGCCTCGTCAATCGTCGTCAGCGGCACCGCCGTCCGCCGCCCTTGCGGCCAGATAAAGACCCCAACCGAAACCGAACCGACATTCGGTCCGTCGCGCTCCCTCGACTACGAACTCGAAGTCGGCATCTTTATTGGTCGAGGAAATCCGCTCGGTGAGCCCATTGCGATCGATCGGGCAGAGCAGCACATTTTCGGCCTCTGCCTCGTCAACGACTGGTCTGCCCGCGATATCCAATCCTGGGAATACCAACCCCTCGGTCCATTCCTCGCCAAGAACTTCGCAACCACGATCTCCCCGTGGATCGTCCCTATGGGAGCTCTTGCGCCCTGTCGCGTGCCGGCCGCAGCTCGCGCCGAAGGCGACCCAGCGCCCCTTACGTATCTCACCCCATCGAACGCGGCTCGCAGCGGCATCGACGTTACGCTCGAGGTTTCTCTGCAATCGGAAAAGATGCGCCAGGCCAACATCACGCCAGTCCAGCTCAGCCAGGGGAATCTCCGCGAGCTCTATTGGAGTCTCGACCAGCTGCTCACCCACCACGCGAGCAGCGGCTGTAACCTTCGTCCCGGCGACTTGCTCGCCACCGGTACCATCTCCGGCCCTGAGGAGGGCTCCGAAGGCTGTCTCCTCGAGATGAAACACCGCGCCGCGACGCTCAAACTGCCCAATGGTGAAACCCGCACATTCCTCGAAGATGGCGACCAGGTAATCTTTCGTGGCTATTGCCAAACCCCGGGCCTTCCCCGCATCGGTTTCGGCGAGTGCACCGGCAAAATCATTTCGTCGAGTTCCACCTCGGTCTGAGCCACCCCCTCGGCTTTGACAGGCTGCCGATTATGCTCCTCCTCCCGGATCCGCCCCCTTTCCCAAGCCGCGTCGCTCCTCTTTCCAATGCCGTTGTCTTGAAACCAGCTTGCGGAGATCGGGATGACGGCATTCCCTTCGTATGTCACACTTGAGTTGTGGGATACCCGCAGGAAGCGGGCCTGTAGCTCAACGGTCAGAGCAGGGGACTCATAATCCCTTGGTTGGGGGTTCGAATCCCTCCGGGCCCACCAGATCAATCGGGTGGATTGTCCGTCCTATGACGCGGGTTCTCCCAACCGCGCCTTTGCGGTCGCCGACCATCCCGGCCCGTATACTCAAGCCAGCGCATGTCGACCCGACTCGACAAAATTCTCGACACCACGCGAGCCACCGTTGCCGCGGCCAAAACGCGCGTACCATTGGCCGATCTGGAGCAACGGGCTGCCCTTCATCAGCCGCGCGGATGGGCTTCGGCGCTTCGCAGCCGGTCCCTCTCTGATCCCGCCGTCATCGCCGAAATCAAAAGAGCTTCTCCGTCAAAAGGACTGATCCGCGAAGACTTCGATGTGGCGTGGCTCGCCAGAAAATATCAAGACGGCGGTGCCGCCGCACTTTCTGTCCTGACGGACGAACCTTACTTTCAGGGAAGCCTGCGCAATCTTGAGATCGCATCATCCGCAACCAACCTTCCCTGCTTGCGCAAAGACTTCATTGTCGATGAGTACCAAATCGTCGAAGCGCGCGCCCACTGCGCAGATGCAATTCTGCTCATTGCTGCCGCGCTCACCAGCGCCGAACTAAGACGGTTCGCGGCTGCGGCCCACGCACAGGCCCTTGATGTCCTCGTCGAAGTGCACACTGCAAACGAACTTGAGGGAGTTCTCGATGCTCTCGGCGAAAACGGCGCCGAGGCCATCGGCGTCAACAATCGCGACCTGAAGACTTTTGAAGTGCGGATGGAAACCTCGCTCGAACTCGCGGACCGCATTCCGTCCTCGCTGGTTCGCGTCGCAGAAAGCGGAATCTCAACTTCTCAAGACATCGATCGCCTTCGGGCCGCAGGCTTCAGCGCCTTTCTGATCGGCGAGAGCCTGATGCGGCAGCGCGATCCCGGCGCAGCACTCTCTGCACTTCTCGCAGATTCCAGAGTCGCCCGATGAATCTCTGGATCAAGATTTGCGGCAACACGTCGCTCGAAGACGCAGCCCTCGCAGCCGATGCTGGTGCCGATGCCCTTGGGTTCGTCTTCGCTCCCAGCGCGCGTCGCGTCACACCTGGGCAAGTTGCCAGAATTGTTCCGGATCTCCCCGCCACAGTCGAAAAAATCGGAGTCTTCGTCGACGCAACCTTTGCGGAGATCGAGGCGACCGTTAGCGCCTGCAAGCTCACCGGAGTTCAATTGCAATTTGCAGCGGCCCCAGCGATCCGGTCGCAGTTGCGCGCTAGCTTCGGTCCCAGTCTCCGGATCCTGCAGACGCTGCATTTTAGTCCGGCCATTGCTGCGCAAGCCGCCTCTCTCGCATCCGACATAAATATAGACGCGCTTCTCGTCGATTCCCGCACCGCCACAGCACCGGGGGGCACCGGCATTGTGTTCGACTGGAATGCCGCCGCCACCAGTCTCTTCGGCGATCTCAAATACCCCCATAAGGTTGTCGTCGCAGGCGGACTTACCCCCGACAATGTATCCGAAGCCATTGCGGTCCTGAAGCCCTGGGGCGTCGACGTGGTTTCCGGCGTTGAAGCAGCCGCAGGCCGCAAAGAACCTGCAAAGGTACGCACCTTTATTGCGACCACCCGAGCCGCATTCGCCAAAGACACGCGCGAAGCCTGACCCGAGCCTCCATTTCTCCCTCTCCTTTTCCCCTTGTAAACTGGAAAAGATCGTCTCACACCCAGGAATCTGCAGGAGGCCGGCCCCATGGCATCAGTGATCCTTCCATCCACCCCATCGGAATCGCGTCCGGGGCGCTTCGGCATCTATGGTGGCCGGTACGTTCCCGAGACCCTGATGGCGGCGCTCCTTGAGCTGGAGCATGAATACGAGCTTGCCAAGGCCGACGTTGCGTTTCAGTCCGAACTCGACGGCCTGCTGCGCGATTTTGCCGGGCGGCCAACGCCGCTCTACTTCGCCAAAAGACTTACAGAAGAACTCGGCGGCGCCAAAATTTACCTGAAGCGCGAAGACCTTCTTCACACCGGCGCACATAAGATCAACAACGCGCTCGGCCAGGGATTGCTAGCCAGGCGCATGGGGAAAAAGCGCATCATCGCCGAGACCGGAGCCGGTCAGCACGGCGTGGCCACTGCAACCGTGTGCGCACTGCTCGGCATGGAGTGCGTGATCTACATGGGCGACGTGGATATGGAGCGACAGGAGCTGAATGTTCTGCGCATGCGCCTGCTTGGGGCAGAGGTCCGCGGCGTTTCCTCCGGATCAAAAACCCTCAAAGACGCCATCAGCGAAGCCATGAGGGACTGGGTCACCAATGTCCGGACAACTCATTACTTGTTGGGCAGCGCACTGGGTGCTCATCCCTATCCCACCATGGTTCGCGATTTCCATCGCTGCATCAGTATTGAGATGAAGGAGCAGATTCTGGGGAAGGAAGGCCGCCTGCCAACTGCCGTCATCGCCTGCGTGGGCGGCGGATCCAACGCAATCGGCGCTTTTTACGAGTTCATCCCTGATCGCCAGGTTCGGCTGATTGGTGTTGAGGCGGGTGGACGCGGCACCGAACTCGGCGAACACGCTGCACGATTCAGCGGCGGTGTTCCAGGAGTTCTGCAAGGCACATTCTCGTATGTCCTGCAGGATGAAAACGGACAGATTGCGAATACGCATTCCGTCTCCGCCGGATTGGACTACGCCTCCGTTGGTCCGGAGCACGCCGCGCTTCACGACTCAGGCCGCGCCGAATACGTCTCGCAGGATGACGCGGCCGCGCTTGAGGCTCTCGTCAAACTGGCACGGACTGAAGGCATTCTGCCTGCTCTTGAGAGCGCGCATGCGGTGGCGGAGTGCCTGCGGATTGCCCCGGCGTTTTCTCAGCGTGACATACTGATAGTGAATCTCTCTGGGCGCGGCGACAAAGATATGGGCATCCTCGCGCGCGAACTGAAAATCCTGGGAGCGTAACCGACTTCAATGACACTTAGCTTCAGCCACAAACCAGGCTTGGTCGTCTATTTGACGGCCGGCGATCCCAGCGTCGAAGCCACACGCGACATCGCGCTTGCCGCAATCGATGCCGGCGCCGACGTGATTGAGCTGGGTGTTCCTTTCAGCGATCCCCTGGCCGATGGGCCCGTGATTCAGCGCGCCAGTGAACGCGCCGTGGCTCGCGGAACCAGCATGGCCGATGTGTTCAAGATCGCCAGTGAGATTCGTGCGGCACGGCCCAATGCAGGCCTCGTCATCTTCACATATCTCAATCCCGTTCTCCGCTACGGCTTATCTCGATTCGCTGACGACGCTGCGGCGGCCGGCGCACACGGCGTTCTCATCACCGACATGATTGTCGAAGAAGCCGATGAATACTTGTCGGAAATGAATCGTGTTGGCCTCGCGCCGATTTTTCTGGCCGCGCCCACAAGTCCCGACGAACGGCTCGAGGCGATCGCCACGCACTCCAAAGGTTTCGTCTACGCCATTTCGCGCGTCGGCATTACCGGCAAGCAGCAGAGCATGACCGCAGATGCGGCCGCACTGGTCGCCCGCATTCGGCGATGGACCGGATCGGCTGGCGTTGGGCTGCCGGTGGCCGTCGGATTTGGCATCTCCACTGCCGAACATGTTGCGCAGGTTGCGGAGTTTGCCGATGCTGCGGTGATTGGCAGCGCGATTGTGGAGTTGATTGAGGGATCGACCTCTGATACTGCCCCCGAAGCCGTTGCACGATTTATCAAGGGTCTGCGTCTGCCCCAGGCGGCGCTGGCCCGGTGAAGAGAGCAGCCTCAAGCTTCCAGCCTCCAATTTCCAGCCCGTCTGCGGGAGAATCAGCCGCTTAGGCTTATTCAGGAAGATCGAGCCGAGGGCCTGGAAATTAGCAGCTAGTCGCTCACTTATCGCGAGGAATGAATGACGCTGGAAGAATTGCGGAATCAAATCGATATTCTGGACCGCCAGCTTGTGGAACTGCTGAGCGAGCGGGCCCGCGCCGCGTTGATGATCGGTCATCTGAAAGTGGCGACCTCCCTGCCAGTCTATGAACCGGCACGCGAAAAAATCATTTACGCCAATGTGCGCGCCGCCAACAAGGGGCCGTTGCCGGATATCGAGTTGACGCATATCTATGAGCGCATCATCGACGTGATGAGGGCACTGCAGAGGAACGAGTTGGCTTCAGAAAGAAATGCCCTCAAGGGCCAGGACACAGGCGCATCGCAATCACGGCAACAGGATCTCGTTGCCGGAAATCCCGGAGCAGCGCCCGAGACAGGGAACGAAAAATGATCGTTGCAATGCAGGAGCAGGCTACCGAAGAGCAGATTGACTTCGTGATTGAAGTAATGGTCGAAGCGGGAGTCGGCGTTCATCGCACCACGGGCGCAACCCAGACGATTCTGGCGGGCGTGGGCCCGACAGCGACCATCGACCTCACCAAATTCGAGAATCTGCCAGGCGTTCTCCGCGTCCACCGCATCAGTTCACCATACAAATTGGCGGGCAGGGGGTTTCGTCCGGAAGGCACCGTGGTTGATTTCGCCAACGGCGTGAAGCTGGGTGGCGAACAAGTTGTCGTGATGGCGGGTCCGTGCTCGATAGAGAATGAAGCGCAGATCTTTGAGACTGCCAAACGCGTGAAGGCGGCGGGGGCAAGCTTTCTGCGCGGGGGACCTTACAAACCGCGCAGCTCGCCGTACGCCTTCCAGGGCATGGGTATTCCGGGGTTGAAACTGATGTACGATGCCGCGCGCGCCCATGAACTGTTGGTCGTGAGTGAAGTCATGGAGATTGCACAGATCGAGTCTATGCTGCCATTTGTCGACTGCTTCCAGGTGGGCGCGCGCAATATGCAGAACTTCAACCTGCTTCGCGAACTGGGACTAGCTCGCAAACCAGTTCTGCTTAAGCGTGGAATCGCAGCCACCATCGAAGAACTGCTGCTTTCGAGCGAATACATCATGTCCGGTGGAAACTACGACGTGATTCTATGCGAACGCGGCATCCGCACCTACGAAACAGCCACACGCAACACGATGGATATCTCCGCGATTCCTGTCGTTAAGAAGTTCTCGCATCTGCCTATCGTTGGCGATCCATCGCACGGAACAGGTCATCGCGACATGGTTGCCCCGATGGCGCGTGCCGCCGTCGCCGCCGGAGCCGACGGCATCATTGTTGAAGTTCATCCCAATGCGGACAAAGCCGCGTCAGATGCCGCGCAAACGTTGTACCCCGATCAGTTTGAAAAACTGATGGCAGACCTTCGGGTCATCGCCAAGGCGGTGGGACGAACGCTGTGAACTGAAAGAGTCTTCATGATGGAACGCGTTGCCATTCTCGGTACTGGCCTGCTGGGCACATCGGTGGGCCTCGCTCTGCGCGCCGCAGGATTCCACGGTTCAATCGTCGGCTGGAATCGCAGCCGGGCCCAGGCCGAAACTGCGTTGTCGATGGGCGCAATCGACTCAATCGGTACAGATCCGATCGCCGTCGCAAGAGCAAGCCAGGTCGTGCTCCTCGCAGTTCCTATTTTTGCGACGCTCGACTTCATGGAGCAGCTCGCGCCGGTTCTCGGACCGAGCCAACTAGTCACCGATGTGGGCAGCACAAAAACACAGATCACCGAATCCGCCGACCGCCACTTCAATACCATCGATCGCGCCGGTTTTCTCCCCGGCCATCCAATGGCTGGCAAGGAGCGCGGCGGCGCCGAGATGGCCGATGCCAACCTTTTCCGCAACGCTGTTTGGCTCTTCACGGATTTTCCGGCCTGGCAGAGATCGGCGGAGTCCGCGGCGCTGGCAAGGAACTGGCGTGAATGGGTGATTGCCATGGGTGCGCGCATCCTCGACCTCGGTCCGCAGCGCCATGACGAATTGGTTGCGTGGGTGAGCCACCTTCCGCAATTTGCGGCCACGGCGCTGAGCGCGGTGATCGAGGATGAGATGGGCGAAGCGCCGGAACTGAAAGATGTCGGTGGCCGGGCACTTCGCGAGATGACGCGGCTGGGAGCCAGTCCCTGGTCAATGTGGCGCGACATCGCTCATACCAACACGGATGCCATTGCCGCCGCGCTCGAGGCACTTGAACAGCGCCTTGCGCATATCCGCGAAAACCTGCGCACACCGCAGTTGCGCGATGAATTCGAAAAGGCTAATCGCTTCCGGCGGGAGTAACTCGTCGAAGGCTCAAGCCGTTTGCTCCACGGCTTCCAATTCATCCTTCTCGGGGTCGAGAGCCTGGAAGCCTTCGGCTCTGGCAGCCTCCAGCAACATCAACGAAGCCGAAACGAAAATGATTTCGGTTCCCCGGAACATCTCGCGGGCCACCAGCGCGGCGCCCAGTTGGAGCGTTTCGGGCCAGCGCAGTTTGGTGCGGTCCAGCAGTTGCCGGGCCGCTTCGAGCACCGCGGGATTCAGCGGCTCCTGCACCATGCGGGCGGCTTCAATTCGGAGTATCTCGAATGCGGCGGAGGCGTCTGCTGCGCTGATGTCGCCGGCTCGCTCGCGCCGGCGTATCGCAGCATAAACCTCGAGAGGCGTGCTGGCGGCAATCAGTTTGCGATTGTCTTCGACGGTTTCCATCAGCCGTATCAGAGCGTTGGTACCGGGTTCCTGCACGAAGAGTTTCGCGAATGCCGTGGAGTCGAGAAAGTAGCAACTCACAGCTTTCCCCGTTCCTCTTGAATCGCTTCGCTGATCGGATCGCCCTGCAACACAACAGGGTGGAAGCGCTGAGTCTCTTCCGGCACGCCGGCTTCGGCGCGATTCAAACGAATCGTCGTCGTCGGATACGCGGGGGTCTTGGGATTTGCGATTTTGCTGGTAAGAACAACTCCGCGCTGAATGGCCTCGGCGAGTACGGCTTGCCGCGATTCGGGATGCTGATTCCAGCGGAAGGCCTTTCGCGGCAAAAACGAGTCCCGGAACCATTTCAAGGCGATGAACGCGTGGCCTCCGCGTTCTGCTTCGGCCAGGGCCGCGCAAAGTTCCTTGACACGCGCATCCAGATCGGCGGGAACCGCTGCGATATCTTCAGCATCATCATCGAAACTCACCTCGATCGGCGCTCGCGAACCGCGACCTTGCCTTACAGGTGATCCACCCTCGTCCAGGCGTTCAAAGTAGATGCGAACCTCATCCTCTTCCGGCGACCAGCTCTCTGCCGACGCATTCCGCCGCTTGCTGCGCCCATTTTCGCTGCATAGTTCCACAATCGCCTGATACCCGTGGGGCGCCAGAAAGCGAAGCGCGCGGACAAGCCCCGGGTCCTGCGAAAACGCCAGTTCGCTCAAGGCTTCTTCAATAATCTCTTCCGCGTCTGGAACACTCAAATTGCTTATGTCTACGCTGCTTTGCGCAGCCCGATTCGACTTCATGAACTGTCTCCGTATAGAGCTTCTTTAGCCTGTCCCTTTTCTCGCTGCGCTCTGATGAAATCTAACCCTGGAAACGACGGCGCTTTTTCGGCGGGCGACAGGTCCCCGATCTGGCTGTAAATGAACCACTTGGTTTCTCGAACGGTGTATGGGTTAATGGCGGTTTTTAATCTTGCCGAAGCGACCCGATCGCCATTTCTACGTCTTCTTGATACCCCACAGGAGCGAGAAAACTTTAACTAAAAAGCACTTCCAGCCTAACCACGCACTTAGTGTAAACGATTGTGCAACCTAACCCCCCATTAATGCAAGGACATCCCGGGGCCGGTAACCCAGGATTCTGCCGAAAATCTTGTTCCGGTCCCGTATTTTTCAAGGGCGCCATATTCGTACAATAGAAAGATGCGGCGCTGTCCCCTTCTTCTGTTGTTTGCTTTATTGATTTTGAGAAGTACCCCTGCACACAGTCAGGCGGCACCCGCTTTCGACCTTGTCGGGCCGAAGGTTGATGTCCATGTAAAAAGGGGAGATGTCACACTTGCCATTGGACAAGTGCCAAATCTTCTTCCCGGTGACCGGTTGTGGGTCCATCCCGATTTCCCTGAAAGTCAGTCCACGCACTTCGTGCTGATTGTCGCCTTTCTGCGGGGAGCCACGAATCCTCCCCCCGCAGACTGGTTTACGCGTGTGGACACCTGGACGAAACAAGCCCGCGAAGAAGGTATTTTCATTACCGTTCCCGCTGAAGCCCAACAGGCCATCTTGTTTCTTGCTCCGGCCACAGGAGGCGACTTCAGCACGCTGCGCAACGCGGTCAAGGGCCGGCCGGGGACCTTTGTCAGAGCTACGCAAGATCTGCAGGCGGCAAGCCAGGACAGGATGCGCCTGGACACCTACCTGGCAGAGGTCAAAGTCACCTCGCAGACTGACCCGAAGTTGCTGAAAGAACGGGCCCAGAAGACAGCATCTGTCCTGGGTATCCGGGTCGAACAGCAGTGCTTCGACAAACCCACGGATCAGCAGGCCCCCTGCCTGACGCAACACACCGAGGGCCTGGTTATGGACGACGCCAATGCCTCAAATCGCGTGGCTCAGTTAACCAGCGGCAGCACAGGGGATCTGATGAATCAGCTGAGCTACTCAGCGCTGGCGGGCGCCGGCGTCTACAGCCCGTACATCGGCGCCATTGTGGACACGGCCCGGATTCTCGCGTCCTTGCACACTGCGCACTTCCAATACATTCCTGCCCTGGCGCTACCTGACAAAGATACCTTGAACCTGCGCCTGAACGT
>NZ_JBARMD010000212.1:0-8151 GCF_049802275.1 Occallatibacter sp.
ACCGCGCCCGCTAAGTACGCCTGCGGCTTCCTTCTCGTGTCCAAATCGAAACCGCCTCGCGGAGCAAATCGAGCCTCACAATTAGACCTCCTCCGCGCGAAGCGCTTCCGATCTTGGATAGCTACCACTCGCCAACAACTCAAAAATGGTCTCCGAAGTGGAGAATGAGTCGGGCCGTCCATACCGCCCAACCCAGGTGGCAATCCGCGGTATTGCCCCTCATTTCCGTCGGAATTGCGTCGTGGAACCTCCTTCGACAATTCTGGTAGTGACAGGCTTCCGCCTGGTTCATATTCCAGTTGCTGCCTTGCTCCAGTATGAATATCATGCAGCGTATCCAGATCGCCCGGTGAGAAGACTGGACCGTCGCAGGCGAGTCTGGTTTCCCATACAACCCCGACTCCCATTGGGAGCGTTCTGATTCTGTGACTGCCTGAGTCTTCCCCGGCCTATGAGGACCCCATGCATTCAAGTCAAATCACTCTTTCGCTCGTTTCTTCAGTTGTTCTGGCCTTCACATCGTTGGTCCACGCACAACCTTCCGACCCGACCATCGTCAAGACCGAGAGCGGAGCCGTTCGCGGCGTCGCGAAAGGCGGCGTCATCAGTTGGAAGGGCATTCCTTATGCCGCACCCCCCACGGACAAACTCCGTTGGCGTGTGCCCCAGCCGCCAGTCGCGTGGTCGGGGGTGCGAGATGCCAGCCAGTTCGGGCCAGCCTGCATGCAGGCCGACGATGTACTGAAATCTGAAGACTGTCTTTTTCTGAATGTCTGGCGACCCGCAGCGGCATCCACACGGCCGTATCCGGTGATGATCTGGATTCATGGCGGTGCGATGGTGCACGGCAGCTCAACGATTTACCCCGGCGACGCTCTGGCGGCGCAAGGCGTCGTGGTAGTCAGCATGAACTACCGGATGGGCAGGCTCGGCTTCTTTGCCCATCCCGCACTCGCTGCCGAGTCTCCGAATGATGTGCGCGGCAACTATGGATACATGGACCAGCTCGCAGCGCTGAAATGGGTACAGCGAAATATCGCGGCCTTTGGCGGAGACCGGAAACAAGTCACGATCTTCGGCGAGTCTGCCGGGGGTGGATCAGTTCTGGCTCATCTTGTTTCACCGATGTCGCACGGACTATTTGAACGCGCGATTGTGCAGTCCCCAGGCACACCCGGCGGACGAGTCAAAGTGATTCCTTCGTCGGACCTTGCATCCGCCGAGAGATCGGCGGCGGACTGGGCTCGCTCGGTTGGTGTGGCTGGGGAGGGCGCCTCCGCCGTGGAGCAACTGCGTGCGCTACCCGCGTCCAAGTTGCTCGAAGGAACGAGCGGACCTCAGACGCTTGCAGCTCTTTCGGCTGGCACCAGTCCTCCCGGCATGGCAATGTCGATCATCGATGGGCGTTTCCTGACAGAGCCGGTCGAGACAGCGGTTGCGGCCGGTCACTGGACGCAAGTACCCATCATCGTGGGAGCCAATGATCGCGATCTTGGCCTCGGAGTCGCCGACAGCAAAGACCAACTCTTCACGATTTTCGGCCCTGACGCAGCCGAGGCACGCAAGCTTTACGACCCGCTCGGCGATCAGACCCTCGATGAACTGAAGCAGCAGGTCTTTGCCGACAGGACGATGACTGAGCCTATAAGGCACTTGGCTAATTTGATGGTACGCAGCGGGCAGCCGGTCTATCTTTATCGCTTCGCCTATGTCAACGAAGCAGCACGCGGAAAGGTGATGGGCACACAGCACGGCTTTGAAATACCCTTCACGCTCGACGTTCCCGGAGCCCTCGTTAAAGACAAGGTCACATCAACCGACAAAATAATGGGAGACCTCGCGAGCGCCTATTGGGTCCAGTTCGGAAAGACCGGCGATCCGAACAGTGAAGGCCGTCCAACCTGGCCGCACTATGATTCGTCCGTGGATCGGTTGATTCACTTCACCAACTCAGGCGTAATCGTCGGCACCGATCCCTTGAAACCCCGGCTCGATCTTTGGGAGCGCGTATGGAGCCGTGTGCAGTGAAGGTGTTTGCGCACATCTGCGCAATTTCTTGGTCATCTGCCTATCTCCTCCGGCGCTCAGTTTCGGGCGAATCACCGTCTATGGGGAAGTAACCCCGAAACGGTAGAACGCGGGTTACTTCCGCATCGGCTACCACACACTCTCTGGTCTTTCGTTCGCCCATCAAATTGCGATAGAGTGCCGACGTGAACCGTTTTCGGAACCTATCTACAATCACCGATCTCCACTCGGACTTGCCAGCCCCTGCGGATGAATCTTGAGTTCATAGCTCGCGCGTGGCCTTGATCGCAGCTTCCCCCGACGCGTCTATCTCACCATGAGGTGGGGAGGCGAACGGCCGCTCAGTCTTCTAGGACGGGACCTCCGAAAATCGGCCGGCCGCCCAGAGAGATGTAGAACGCATAGAGCGCTATCGCGGCCAGGAGCAGAATCCCGGCAAGACTTATGTCGGCGTACCACGCGGAGCCCTGGGTCGTCAGTGGAAGGTGCATTAAACAGAATCCGAAGACGAAGGAAACCACCAGTGCCAGCAGGCCAAGGCGGATCAGCAGCAACACGCTCAGCCCATTAAGGATCAACCCGACCACTAAGGCAATGGCAGCAGTCCGGCAACCGATAGGCGGCCTTGGTGTTGGCCCAGTCCTGGCACGCCCACGGAGTGGACGAGCCCACTCGGCTCGACAATTGCTCCAGTAGTTGCCGCAGTCGTTTGCCGTGCCGAGCGTCGGGAAAAACGCATCCCATCAACTCATTGTCTATCCACGAATCCCTTCCCACCGAATCCGCCGCTGGCCTCTGCTGAATGCTACGAGACAACCGCCTGGCTTTCATGGCTCTTACTTCGCCATGGACTTCTTCTCAGTGTAAGTACCAGACTTGAGGCGGAATATTCCGCATCAATATTTAAAAGAGTTCAACTTGTGGGTAATTGAAAGACTCGGCGTACGCTTACAAAAGACGGAGAGATTATCCAAGTTCGGATTGTACCCGGTGGTGTGCTGAGGGCGGCGCGACCACAGAATATGAGGAATGTTAAAGAGGAGAGCTTCGCCAGGTAACAGGGTTACGGCCTACCTCCAGCAATAATCTGAACCAGCCTGTCCCCATTTACGGCCGTCGGTAGACCCTCTTGGTCCCAGTGTTTCTTACAGCCGGGATAATCCAGCGGAAGGCACTGCGAAGCGATTCTGCGAGAACGCATTTCATATCCGCCTGGCAGGATATTCAGCATGCAGGCAACAGCGGTTACACCGACGCCTGGCTCACGTTCCCAGCGATTGAGCCAACGACTGAAGCCTGTGGAGTGAGCAACCAGATAGACGCTTGCACCAAGTTTTCGCATGCGCTGTGTAATACGGTTCACGGTACAATCTGGGTCGCAGGCGACACAATTCATATCAACCCCGTGGATGGCCGCTTTACAGGTGGCAGCTTTTGCTCCGCGCAAGCACGTCGGCACCAGCACAACCTTGCGCACCGTATTTTCGAACGAATTCCGCAAACCACGATTCATCACATCGGCAGCTAGCATGTTCAGGTGATACTCCACTGGTGGCCGGCCACAGAAGATCTGATCTTCGCGGCAGCCACGGTGAGCATATTCTCCGGATAAGAATCGATTTACACCTTCGGTGAAGGTGCCGAGTCCTGCCGCTGCCTCACAAGCGAAGTCATCAAAACTCTCGACCGCTGCGCTTATACAACACAGGGCATTCTCAGGAGTGAGTGTTGCCAGATAATTGCGCCAGTTCCTGAGTCGAAGAGCCTCTTGCTCATACTCACCTGTGGCTCTGAGCCAACGAATCAGTTGCGAGAGACCCGCTAATGAATACCCAGCCCACGGTTGCCCCACATTGCCTCTCATCAATGCTTCACGCTCCCGAGTGCTTCGAGTCGATGAGAGAAAGTAGTGACGGGAAAACCGCGCCCGCAACCAGTCTGCAGGAGCCTTGAACATCGGCACAGTCCGGCGCAACACGATGAGGCAATGAGCGAGTGTAACGACCCATCTTGATGTCGCTTGCGCTACCGTTTCGTATCTTCTGATAGCCATTCCTAGAGTCAGAAACTCAACCACGTATTCACCACGAGTGCGTGGTAGTTCTTCGTTGTAGATGCGCAAGTAGTGGCAGTATCCATCCAGGATCGGCCCGGCATGATCATCGATCCGCGCTACGATCTTTTCTGCGAACTTCGCCATTTCAGCGTAGAACGCATTTGAGTCGCTGCTCCCGTTACGCAGGTCGTAAATTCGATTTCGATTGGGTGACGATTCAAGGAGCGAGTTTTCAGGGCAGCGTTCCGCGCTTGGGATTGCATCCCAATCCGGCGTGGTGTCCGGTCGAAATCCAGGGCGGGAGCTTCTGTCCATGGCGTGGCACTTTTGCAATCCGCGATCGACCTTCAACGGTCACGAATTCGCACAACAAATAGTACGCTCTGAATGTTAAAAGGTTCCGAGCAATCCTATTCCAATGTTGCGCACGTCAAAGGCAAAAGTGTGACAAGAATCACTCAACTGGGTGTATCAAGCCCGCCGGTCTCCTCAATGGGATATCGGCAGCCCTCAAACCATGGAGAAAATCAACCTTGCGTTTGCCGAAACTCATATTGACACTACTCCACCAACCTACTCGGTACAGTCTCCCGAGCCTCGTGAACAGTGGGTTGTGAAATCCGGAACTGGCGGTGAAACGATCAGCAGTGCGTAGAGCAAACGTCGGAACGCCCTAATTCGCTGTGAGGACTATCTTTCCTTCGACCGAACCTGACGCAAGCAGTTCAATGGCCTGTTTCGCTTCAAGAATGGCGAAAGTACAGGAGACGAATGTGTCGATCTTCTTTTCCCCGAGTAGCGCGAAGATCTTCGACAAGTCCTCGCGGAAGGGTTTCGGATCCTTTCGATAAAGCGCAGTGATGCCATAGAATTTGCCGCGTCGACCACGTAGACGCGCACCAATGAAGATGTTGGCAAACATCAACAATTTAGAGAGAATCCCTCGAGCACCTACGAAGCCGAATCCGACCAGAGTCCCGCCGCGCCGTAACGCGCTGATGCACGGGCCGATGTTGGATCCGCCCACTGCGTCGAAGACGTAATCTACTCCTTCGGGTTCAAGCGTGCGCAGAAGGCGATCCAAGGGCCCCTTCCGATAGTCGATTGGCGTGGCCCCCAGCGATTGCACGGTGGGATGCTTTCGTTCAGATGCGGAGCCGTAGCTCTTCACTCCCGCCAACCTCAGCAACTGTAGCGCCGCGATGCCAACTCCCCCAGCTGCTCCTGTGACGAGGGCTGTTTGACCGGGCTGCACCCTGGCGACACGATGAATCATTTGCCATGCGGTTACAAAGTTAAGGATTACCGCGGCCACATCGGTGTCGGAGGCGCCATCGGGTACCGGCACGAAGTGTTCAGATTCGCGTACGAGATATTCCGCAAAACCGCCATACACTGTGAGAGCGGCTACGCGCTGGCCTAGTTCAAAGCCGCTGACACCGGTGCCAACCGCATCGACGATCCCCACGACTTCATAACCGGGAACGAACGGGATCTTCGGCGCAAATGGATAGTTGCCTTCCAGCATGATCAGATCGGTCGCGCCAACTCCAGCCGCGCGGACCTGTACTCGCAGCTTTCCGGGACCAGGATCTTCAACCGGAAGCTCGACGACTTTAAGGACGTCTGGGCCACCCTTTTTCGTCAGCATCACTGCCCGGTATCTCACTGCCATCACCTCGGTCATATGGTCCTCCAACTCTAGCCGCGGCGTCCAGATCTCCGATAACGCATTACTACCACAACGGCAGCGGCAGATGCGGCTGCGGCACACACAATGATGAGAGCAAGATTCATTCGATATCTCCAAGTGATGCGTGATGTTTCTTTCAGATATGTCGACAAGCGGTGGTTTGTTCCTAAATCAGCCCATAACTTGTGTCTCCAGGACGCCGATCGCCCGGTCTATCGGTCTGTGCAAGCGTGAATTCGATATTTGATCCGGTTCCATATCAGAATCCACCTCATACGTTTGAGATAACCAGCACCGGTGTGTCGATTGATCGCTTGCTCATCCAGACAAGTGAAACCATGTAAACGATCACGATCACTATGGGTACAGCGATCAGACGATGAGTTGGAAAAACGGACCAGGCCGTTACTACAGGGGCTCCGCAAAAGGGCATGGATGAGTCCTACCGGATGCTGGATGATCCAGGAATAGACAATCCAATGAATGCCCAATGCAATTCCCAAACTGAGTGGAAAGAATTGTCGTGCTCCAAAAAGCAGCGAGAGGTGGACCGCCCATAGGAGATTGACCATGAGAACACTCATGCCCATGAGCCGGGAAAGCGGATTCGAGCGGTCAGTCAGAGTCTCATGGCGCAGCTTGCCGATCAGAAGTGCGATTGGGGAAATTAGTCCTGTTCCAAAAAGCATGACTACGGTCGCTTGATTCTCTCGCAACACATACCCGCACGCGGCGATGACGAGCCAGACAAGTGCCCCTGCCAAAGGCATTGATAGAGAACGGTTGGTCTCCCGTTCGTAATTTGATCTCAGTTCGCTAAAAGTTTCGTTCATCTGCGGATTCTAGCTCCCAATTGAAGTGTGGCTGGTATTTGATTCAGGGGATCGCGAACGGAGGCGAGCGCGAAGGAATTCAGGAAAGCTCGAATCGAAACTTACCCAGAAGAGAGGCAGTTGGAGGGTGGCGAACACCGAGCACGACAAACGGTTGAGAACGAAATCACGACCGGACCAAAGAACTTCAGGGAATCCAAGACCCAACTCGACAAGGAATAAGTTGAACAACAGGCTTGCTGTCAGCCCGATCCACACTAGCTTGCCCCTGCTGAGAATCAAGATCCCGGTGGTCATCTCAAAGACCGCGAGCAGCAATGCGAAGAAGGTGATGTGTGGCATGACAACTGAATTCCATAGCTCACGCGAGATCGCGAAGATCGAAGTTAGACCAAGTATTTGGTATACGTGGTTGTTCCTCAGCCCATACCAGACGTGGCTTAGACTTCCACATAAATACCACAGAGCGAAGAACAGGCGGGCTGCATTTGACCAGAATCCCGCCACGATCAGTTTGTGACGAGACTCATGAGGCATCGTGAATCCACCAGACTCTCTCACTTAACCTCCTCCCGGCCTCACCGCACCAATCGCGAGAAAGCTGAAGATCACCACATCCTGCAAGAAATGGATGAACCATGGCCACAGCATTCCCTCGCTCTCCAGCATCGCGCGACCCAGCACGTAGCCGAGACATCCAGACATGCACACTCCGATGACGCCGTAAGGGACGCCATAGTAGTGCGCCAGTCCGAAAAAGGTCGCGGTAAGCAATAGAGCATTTCGGTCCCCCACTGCTGATCGCAAAGTGGCAAGCAACGAAGCACGATAGGAGAATTCTTCGCTGAATGAATTCATCGCAGCAAGTAGAAGGATTAGCGGGAAGAGCGGTACAGCGGCGCGTACGCGGGCGTCGTCGGGCCGCCCGGCTATGAGCACGAACGTTAGAGTCCCGAGAGCAATGAAAAATGCCATGGGTGGCCCAAGGAGACTCCAGGCGATAGGCTTGCGAATCGGCAGATACCACACCGGTCGCGCTTGCGCCCCCGGCATGGCCAACCGCAAGAAAGCACGCCGGCGGCTTCTAACAAGTAACCAAACCACCGCAATCAGCGTGCCTGTCGCTCCTAGCCGGATCAACTGCATGCCCATCATCGAGCGGCCCCAGTTACCCGTGAACCACCGCAGGAACGCCGGCGCGTCCATAGTCAGTTGCCCCAGCCGTTCCAGGGACAGTATCGCAAGAAAGACGGTGGCGTACGGAGCCAGGGGCCGAAGCAAGCGCACGAAAGCGGAGAATGCAAGCAACGCGAGCACAAGCATCAGCTTTCCCCGGAATAGCCAAGGCGTGCCCCGATGCATCGTTTCCTGCCAGAGGATGTTGGGCGCTGAAGAGAGGAGGATAGTGATGATCCAGGCAACGATTATTACCCGGCGCTCAGAAGTGGATGGAGCAACATGCGATCCGACCTCTGCATGCATGACAGCGTGAGTCATGATCTGCCTGTCATTCTTTGTATGTCCTTCTCAGGGCACCATCC
>NZ_JBARMD010000213.1:0-2676 GCF_049802275.1 Occallatibacter sp.
TCCCTGTCGGCGCCGCCCTTGGTTACGTGGCTGGCGGACAGATGGGCACGATGTGGGGCTGGCGCGCTCCCTTCTTTATTTGCGCCATCCCGGGTCTGATCGTGGCTGTACTCTATGGCATCTTCGGTAGCGAACCGGTGCGCGGCGCGCAGGATCACATCAAGCCCACAACTGATCGCGCCACCGTAGCGGGTCTCTTCCGCAACCCCGCATTCCTCACCGCCACCTTCGGCTTGGCCATGTTGACCTTCGCCATGGGCGGCATCTCCAACTGGATACCCGAATTTCTCCACAATCCCATCGGCCTCTCCGTAGCGAAAGCCAGCCAGCTTGCCGGCGCCAGTACCGTGCTCGACGGCATCCTCGGCACCGCCATCGGTGGCTGGATCGCCCAACGCTGGCTCCGCACCAATCACCGCGCTCTCTACCTGCTCAGTTTTTGGAGCGTGGCACTCACGCTCCCCTTCGGCATCCTGCTCTTCTTCGGTCCCAGCCGCTGGGCCGTGCCAGCGCTGTTCGCGGCGGAGTTCTTCCTCTTTCTCAACACTGGTCCCCTAAACACGGCCATCGTGAATTCCGTTTCCGCACCCGTGCGGGCCACCGCTGTCTCAGTCAATCTTTTCTGCATTCACTTCTTCGGCGACACATTTTCGCCCCAGATCATTGGCAAGATCGCCGACCGGTCCAATCTCCGTATCGGTCTCGGCGCGACGTTGATCTTCCTCGTCTTCTCATGCGCTTTCCTGCTCGTCGGCTCCCGATTCGCGCCGCAACTCGAAGATGCCTCACTCTAGCTTCCCAACAGTCCTGCGTAAACTGGCAACATGATTCCTACCGATGTGCTACGGCCTGCGTTGATCGTTCTGGCGTGGCTGATGGCCTTGAGCTGGTTTCAACGCTCTGTCATGGCGCTGCGTGGGATGGCGTCGGTTCTTGACCTGACTGCAACGGACGAATGCCAACTGCCGCCGTTGCCCGAACGCAATGTCCCCGACGTGACAGTCATTGTTCCCGCACGCGATGAGCAGGATTCAATTGAAGCAACCCTCGAGTCGCTGCTTCGCTCCGAAGCAGTTCGAGCGCAGATTGTTGCCATCGACGATCGTTCGGATGATCGTACCGGCGAAGTTATGGACGCAGTGGCATCAAGGCATCGCAACGATTCGAACACCCTTGAGGTCATACATAATCGAGAGTTGCCCGAGGGTTGGCTTGGAAAGCCGCACGCCCTGGCCCTTGGTGTTGCGCGTGCCCGCGCTCCGTGGCTGCTCTTCACCGACGGAGACGTGACCTTCGCGCCGCAAGCCCTGGAACTGGCCTTACGCGCGGCTACGAAAGCAGGCGCGAACCATTTCGTCCTCGTGCCGACATTGACGCACGAAGGTGTGCTGGCAGCAGGAGTGCAGGGCTCGATTCAGGCGCTCGGTCAATGGGCCGCACGCATGTGGAAGGTCCAGGATCCCAATGCAAAGGACTTCTTCGGAGTGGGCGGATTTAACCTGCTCCGAGCGGACGCTCTCGAAGCTGTTGGCGGGATGGAGCGTTTGCGCATGGAGATTGTCGAAGACGTTTCGCTGGGCTGGCTTGTGAAGAAGGAATTGCACCGGAAATCAATGATGGTGCTTGGACCGGGGCTCGTAAAAATCGCGTGGATGCGAGGACCATTTGGAATTGTGAGCCTCCTCGAAAAGAATGCCTTCGCCGGATTTCGCTACAGTGGCTGGTTCACGCTCGTTGCCTCAGTGGCGCTCGTTGTGCAGGCCATTGTCCCGCTATTGGCGCTTGTCGCAGGACCGTGGGGAATAGCCGCATGCGTCGCGCTCTATTGCAGCGTTGCCATGAGTTTCCATGCCAACCGGAAGATGAATAGTATTTCGCCGCTGCTGGCCATCCTGTATGCGCCGAGCGTACTGATTTTGGCCTGGGCATTTTTGCGGTCGATGATTCTCACTATCAAGCGAGGCGGCGTAACCTGGCGGGGCACTCTCTATCCGCTGGCAGAACTCAAGCGGGCCATGATCCCCTGGCGTATCGGCTGATCCTTGCCAAACCTACTTGCTCGGCAGGGTTTCCTGATCCCGCGAATTCATGAAAGCGCGATGTCTGCCATGTGGCCGCAGATTCGGATCCGCGATCGGCGGCTTCGCTTGTTCGCCTGAAAACCCATGCAGCAGTTTTGGGTTTGGTTTGAACTTCGGTTCCCCGCCGTAGAACTGCCGCGCATGACTCAGCACCATGCCGCTGCGTCCATGCATCGCCTGCACAATCCCGCGCACATGCACATCCTCATCGCGATACTTCTGCAACTCGCCGACTTCAACACGATCCTCGCGCAGACTAACAATCGTAAAGCCGCACTTCTCATCAGGAGTCTCCGGCGAACACACGTCCAAAAACCGCGTCCCATCCGCCAACTCCACCACATCATACACATGCACCTCGACGCACACATCCTTGTTGGCATGTTTCGCAGCTTCGTCCGAAGTAACGCAGTCTTTCCCCTTCGCAGCAAATCCAACGGCAGAGAACAGCCAAATCAGGAGAATCCGAACCAACGTTGTGCGCACAAGCAAACCCTTCCGGGGAATCGATAGATTAAACTTCGCGGGGCGAACTATAAAGTACCTTCATCACACAACCAAATCTGAGAGTCGATCAGAAGCTATATACACATTG
>NZ_JBARMD010000214.1:0-17700 GCF_049802275.1 Occallatibacter sp.
TCGCGTCCACGCCGTGAGCTGTCAGAAGACTCACCGGGTCTTTATGGTTGTTCGAGGAAAACACAGCACCGAGATCGCCGGGGGTGAAAGCACCATAGTTATTCTTGGCGTTCACATCGGCGCCAGCATCGATCAGCACCTGGGCCGCCGCCAGCTGGCCGTGCAGACAGGCGACATGCAAAGGCGTATCGCCGTCTTTATCCCGATCGGTAACGAGCTTTGGATCAGCCTGAAGAAGTTCCTTGATCTTCTTGACGTCGCCCTTGCGGGCTGCATCGTGAATCGGGCTGCAAAACGCTACGGTTGAACCTCCCAGCAAAAGCAGCAGCATCATCAAGCCCCAGGTCCGCTTCGTTATCACAGAGCGGACAAATGCATACGTTTTCATTCATTCTCCACGGAAGAAGGATTGGCTGTGAATTTGACCTCATTCTAACTGAGGCGATTCAATCGCCATGTGATCGGGACCGCTTTACGGATGACGGGTCTCGGCGGGTGTCGGAGGCTGTGAAACGGCCAGACAAGGCCCCCAAAGTAATGTGACTTGTGTGTTACCAAAGTCCTGCAATAGGTGAAATCTGGTACCCAATCCGCGATACGATGTTGCGATGCCGCAGAATCTTTTCTCTCAGCGATATGGAGCTAAGCCGTGAACGCTTCTCAAGATACGAAATGTGGGCCCAGCGTAGTCGCCGAAACGCTAAGAGGCCTTTCAGAACGGGCGAAGGTTTGCCACGACAAAATCAACCTGCTTGAAGCGGGTCAGAGCTTCAATCGAGCTGATGTTCTTGCCGAAGTCGGCAAGCTCCTCGATGCATGTCAGAACCTCAGGGACGCGATCCTTTCCGAAGACAGCGCGGCGAGCTGGACGACCAAGAGCGAACTAAGCGCCCTGGTCAGCCGGCTCGACGATGTTGCGGCGAAGAGACGCCGCTACCTCGATCTGGCGGAGGTACTTGCCACGGGGACCATTTCACATCGCCGCGAGCGGACGCGGCTGGAGCGACTCGCACTTCGCGATCGAGCTGTTGCCGAGCTGATGGAGGTTTCTGATCAGGCTGCACCGTCGGAACTGCCCGGGCCTTCTGCGGAGCGCTGGCTGGCGTGGGCATGCAGCCTCGAAGACGATCTCAATGAGCCTGAGCTGCAGAAGCTGAAGGGCGGTTTTCCGCGGCTCGATGATTTTGTGCGCCAGTTGGAGATCGATTGGTGGCACGACGATCCTGCACCGAAATCGACTGAAAAGCAGCAATCCCTTGCTCCGGTTTCCGATTCGTTGAATGGCTCGAATGGTTCGCGCCGCAACGGGAACAAGAGTCTGAAACAGCCGGTTCCAGAAGAGCAGCCGGTTACGCTGGCGGCTTCAATTGAGAGTCTGGTTAGCTTGAACGCCGCACCCGTGGAGGCTGCTCCAGCGATGGAGGCTGCTCCCGAAGCGGAGCCGGCTCCCGTTGGGGAGGCTGTTGCCTCGGTGGAAGCTGCTTCAACAGTAGAGGCCGCTCCAGCCGTGAAAGCTGCATCGAGCCTCGATGCTGTTGCCAGTGCTGAGGCTGTGCCGGTCGTGGAGACCGAAGCAGTTACCCGGCAGGTTAGCGAACCCGGTTTGGTGGCGCTCGATTCTGACGCTGCGCCGTCTTTTTCCGATGAGGATGTCGTCGAACTCGAGGCCGAAACGCTCAACCCAACCAGAAACGGCAAAACATCCTTCTTCCCGTGGGAGCAGGTTGAGCAGTTCACGCGGCGCATCGAAACGGCGAATGTTGAAAGGAAGGATGCGCGCACGATTCGCGCTCTGCTGGCGGTTTCGCACTTCCTCGAGCCTCGCGAACTGAATCCAATGACGCATTCAAAGTGCGGTATCCGCACGCTCACCGGTTACCCTGCCACGCCGGAAGCCTATTTTGTCGCACCCAGTGAAGTGATGCAGTGCATCGCCGAGGACGATGGACTGCCACTTCTCACCGGCGGCGCCGATCTGCTGCGATGGGGCCTGCTGCAACCCTCGGAGCGCAATTTCCAGGGGATTGCTTCAGTGCGTCGCCTCACAATGGAACATCTGAAGGCGTGGTTCAGTGAGGTTTACCGCATCGCTCTCTCGGACAAACAGATTGAGGACATCTACAACTTGACCTCTGGTATCCCTTACCTGGTTGGCGAATTGCACAAGCTAATCATTCCGCACCCGGAGGATCCACCGACATGGCTTGGCCTGGCACGCTGGGTGGAGATCAAGGCGCAGTTCGAAAAGCTCCTGCCAGAGTATGCGCATACGCTGAAGAGGGGCGAATCGACGGTGCGGTTAACTGACCGGGAGATTTCGCTGCTCAACATGGTGGTGATTGTGAGCGAAGACTCTACGCGCGAGACAATCGTTGCCAACCTGTCAGAGAACTGGGAGAAATACCATCATCCCGAATATCGTGCGTTCAGTTCGCGGGATGAAGTGTCCCTGGCAGTTCTGCTGGAACTGGGATTGCTGCCAAGGCGCAATGTGATCGGCGGAGTGCCGTCAAAGGCTCTTGTGCCGGTGAAACAGGACGATGCGATCCGGAAGGTTGTCGAACACTTGTAAGAGAATCGACAAGAGTTTCAAACATCGATGGGGCAGACAGGCGCGAAGCTTTCTGCCCCATTTTTGCGCTTAGGGCTATGTGGATCATCGGACTGTGGTTCATTGAACTGGATTAGAGAACTGTGGATCGGGGAACTGTGGTTCAGGGAACAAGGATGATTTTCCCTCCGACTTTGCCATTTTCTGCCAGCCGTTGCGCCTCCGCGGCTTCCTGCAACTTCATGGTGCGCGCAATGGGAATTGAAAACTCACCGCGCGCAAACTCCTGGGCCAGTTCGGAGAGGCGCGAAGCGTCGGGGCCGGCCATCATCGGTTCCACACGGATGCGGTAGTTCTGCACTCCTTCCGGAACTCCAAGTACGGAACCGAGCACGCCACCGGAGCGAATCGATTTCAGGAGGCGCTGAATTGTCGCCCCACCAACCGTGTCGGCGATTGCGTCCAGGTCGTGCAGACGGCCAATTTCCTCTTCGCTGTCGATAGCAACAACGCCATCGACGGGCAATTGCGCGGCCATGTCTTTCTCGCTGGCGCGAACACCTGCAAGCACTCGAACACCGTGCTTGCGCGCAACGTGAATCGCCACCCGTGCAACGCTGCCGAGAGCGCCGGTGACGAGCACGGTTTGCCCTCGTTGTGGTTTTACAGCGCGCTCGATTAATTGCGCCCCCGTGGTGACGACCAGCGGCAACGCGGCCGCCTTTTCGAAGTCCAGCGCGTCGGGAATGGGAGCAAGAACATCGGCCTTGGCAACCGTGTACTCGGCGTATGTGCCGTTTGCCAACGCCATCACCCGCATTCCCCTGGGAAAACCTGTGACATCGCGACCGGTTTCGACCACCTCTCCGGCAAGATCGCGGCCGAGAATCGCTGGAAACTCGAGAGGCATGCGCGCCCTGGCGGCTCCGCTGCGAAGCTTGAAGTCGATGGGATTGACGCTGGTAGCCCTCACCCTGACGAGCACTTCGTTATTGCCATACGCGGGGCGTTCCGTTTCTTCATAGCGAAGTTGTTCCGGCCCGCCGTACTGGTGCAAGACGATAGCTTTCATATGAGAACTTCTCCGTAACTGACACGGCCCGCTTTCGCGACCCGCCTCGCTGTAGATTTTTAGTAGTCCCGACAGTTGTCCGATGCCTTCATTCTCGGTCGAGTTATCCTGTCGAAAGCCATGCCACCCATGTATCGCTTCCCTTCGATTGCCATTCCGCCCCTTGTTGTGTTCTTTGCGCTGTTATCGGCCGCCGCATCCTTCGCACAGGAAGGCACAACAAACGTGCTCTCCTATCGCGGTGAGGAGCCGGTTCGCGCGCAGCACGGCATGGTCGTCAGCGTTCATCACCTCGCCTCCGATGCCGGCGTGGAGATCCTGCGCGAAGGTGGCAACGCTGTCGACGCAGCCGTAGCCACCGGGTTTGCGCTTGCCGTCGTGCATCCGATTGCGGGCAATCTTGGCGGGGGTGGATTTCTGTTGCTTCGCACCCATGATGGCAACGCCACGTTTATCGATTTTCGTGAGAAGGCCCCTTTGGCAGCAACGGAAACGATGTATCAGGACGCGCAAGGAAACATCATTCCCGATGCCAGCGTGGTTGGCTATCGATCCATTGCGACGCCCGGCTCGGTGGCGGGACTCGTCTACTCGGAGAAGAAATATGGGAAGCTCGGCCTCAAGCGCGTCATGGCACCGGCCATCAAACTAGCGCGGGAGGGGTTCGCGCTCAGCCCCGAGGAAGCGCACGAACTCACCGATCGCGATCTGGCTCGCTTTCCGGAATCGCGCCTGCTTTTTCAGCGCAACGGCGCCTACTATCGCAGCGGCGAAACTTTCCACCAGCCCGAACTGGCGCATACGCTCGAGCAAATTGCCGCCAATCCCGACGATTTTTACCACGGCAAGATGGCGCATGAACTCGTGGACGATCTCAAAAAGGGCGGGGCACTCATAACCCTTGAAGATCTTGCCCAATACAACGTAGTCGAGCGCAAGCCGGTGGTCGGCACATTTCACAATTACACCGTCATCAGCGCGCCTCCTCCTTCGTCGGGCGGCGTGGTGCTGTTGAGCGCACTGAATATTCTGGAGAGCTACGATATGGCGCGTCTCGGCGACCGCAGTGCCGCCGCGATGCACCTGATCACGGAGGCCTACCGACGTGCATATATGGATCGCTCCGATTACCTGGGCGATCCTGACTACAATCAGATTCCCGTTGCTGAACTTATCGCGAAGACATACGCAGATGCGTGGCGCAAGAGCATCCTGCCCGACAGGGCTACTCCCAGCGCGGACTTGAAGCGTCCGGCAGGTTTTCTGCCTCCTGCGCCGACGACCGCCGGCAAGCGACACGAATCGCCCGATACGACGCATTTCTCAGTTGTTGACGCAGAGGGAAATGCGGTGGCGGTGACGACAACCCTGAATGACAACTTCGGCTCGCACGTTACTTCGAAGACTCTGGGCTTTCTGCTCAACGACGAGATGGATGATTTCGCCACGAAGATGGGAGTGCCGAACATGTACGGACTGATTCAGGGTCCTGTGAACGCCATCGCGCCCGGCAAGCGCCCCCTGAGTTCAATGACTCCTACGATCGTGCTCGAAGACGGCAGGCTGCGCTATGTTCTTGGCTCTCCCGGCGGCGCCCGCATCATTACCACGGTCGCAAACATTTTTCTTTCAGCAGCGGAAGGCGGATTGAATATCCAGGAAGCTGTGGATGCTCCGCGTTTTCACCATCAGTATCTGCCCGACAAACTCTACCTTGAGCCGGGGTTCGATCCCAGGGTGCTGTCCGCATTAAAGGAGATGGGCTACAGCCTGGCTGTGAAAGACGGTCACTGGTCGAACGGCGAATGCATCGCAATCGACCCAAAGACCGGTGAACTTGAGGGTGGCCAGGACCATCGCAGCCACTATGGCAAAGCGGCGGGGTATTAAGCGAACTCATGCGTACTGGTGCTGGTGAAGGGTCCCGGCGTGTAGATTTCAGCGGTCTCGCTCGGCGGTTGGTCTGCCGCAGCGCCTTGCCCGCCGTTATTGGATTCATGGCTTCTAGCTTCTTCTCCGAAGGGCAGGAATACCGAGAAGGCTGTACCGCTGGCTCCGGCACGTTGCGAGCTCCAGACGCGCACGCTGCCTTTACGCCGCTCCAGCAGTTGCACCACGACCCACAAGCCCAGTCCGGTGCCGGTCTCAGTCTTGGTAGTGAAAAATGGTTCGAAGATGCGACTCGCCGTGGCCCGGTCAATACCGCCCCCTGTATCGCAGATCGTCACACGCATCCCCGGCGTAATCTGATCGCGCCAATCCCGCGAAGGTCTCATCCGGATCAGAAGACGCCCATTCTGTTGCATGGCTTCAATCGCATTGGCGATGAGATTGGCAAAGATCTGCTGGGTCTCGCTTAGCATGCATTTGATTGGACGTTCCTGTGGCGCCTTCAAGACGACAGCTATTCCCATGCTCCTCAGTTTGCCCTGGAACATGGTGAGAACCGAGTCCATGACATCGGAGAGCAATGCAGATTTAGGCGCCCCCGTCTCCCGGTGAAACTTCAGCGTTGACTGCGCCACCAGGGAAATGCGCATCAGTTCCTCGAGAGCGGTGGCGGCCTGCGTGCGCGCCTCATCAAGCGAGTCAGTCATCGAGATCAGGAACAGCATGTTCGCGACGGCTTCCAACGGATTGTTGATCTCGTGGGCCACCGAAGCCGCCAAGCGTCCCGCCACGGCGAGCTTTTCGGCGCGCAGCAGAGCCTCATCCGCCCGCTTGCGATGGCTGATATCCGCCATGACACCGAAAATGCGCGCTACTTTACCATCCGCGTTCATCTGACACTTTCCCTGGGATTCCAGCCAGTGCGTCGAGCCGTCTTGCCAGCGGACGCGATATTCCTCGTGGTAGTCCGCACCATCAGCCCTCACTTTGGCGAACGCCTCATCCAGGCGAGGAATATCTTCAGGAAGCACAAACTTCAGCCAGGCCTCCGGCTCGGAGCCAAACGCACCGGGTTCGCAGCCCACCATCCGGTAAACCTCGTCGGAGCGATGAACCACTTCGTTCTCCAGGTCCCACACCCACAGGCCCATTCCGCTGGCCTGGAGCGCGATCTGCAGCGCATCGTCGCGATAGCGCAGTTGTTCGCCGGCAAGGGCCCGTTCCTCGGCTAGACGCCGTTCCGATTCGACGGCGCCAAGTTGCCTTTTCAACTCCTGACTTTCCAATTCGGCTTTTTGCTGCGCAAGGCGCCGTACTGACCACCCCAGAAGCATCGTGATCACCACAAACGTGATAAGCCGAGTTTCCTGAGAAACGTTGCCGGCGGAGAACCTGAATTGAGACCTGGTGAGAAACGCGTCGACAAGGACCACGTCTGTCAAAGCGCAACCGGCGGCGCCCCACATGCCCAGGAACCATGCAGCGAGAATGACGGTGGGGAACGAGAGCAGCAGAGGGAAGCTGCGCAGCGGAGCGATCTCGGAGGTAAGCGCCACCACCCCCATGGCCATGAAGCAACCCAGCAGGGCCCTGACGAGCCAGGGAAGTCTACCCATACTTTGGGAATCTGGGATGCTAAACGTCATCGAACCTCCTCCGAAGCAAGGGCCGCCTTGGCCCACGCGCACCCCGCAATTTAAGGAATCGTCGGGGCGAAGATCTTCAACGAGCGTTGTTTCAGCAGCCCTTTTACAGCGGCTCTGTTGGAAGGTGACCTGGGGAAATACAGTGTGGGTAGCATAGGCAAAATCTTGCCTGGTGTCCAGTTCAAGGCGACTTCGGTTTCAGTGGCTCGTACCGGATTGCCTGCTTCGGCCCGAGAGGCGGAATGCGCGGTTTTGCGGTAAGTGGTTTAGGGAATGAGACAATAGGAGCAACCGCGGGCATCAGTGCCGGCGCAGGACCCCCCAAAGCATGCTGCCAGTTCTTTCGACGCACCTGTTTCTAAAGCAACGTCTGCACCCGGGACTGCTGGAGATAGCAGCACGCTCCGGCGCCCAGGGGGTGGAGATTTTTGCCGCGCGCCAGCATTTTGACTACACCAGCCGAGAACACATCATGGAACTGGCTGGCTGGTTCGCTTCGAGCCCGCTCGAGCCATTCTCAATGCACGCCCCGCTTTATCCTGACCGCGAGATGGGTCGCGCGGGTGCCCCCGCGGTGAACCTCGTTGATCCTGAAAAGTCGCGGCGAATCGATGCGATGGATGAGATCAAACGCGCACTCGAAGCAGCCGAACATATTCCGTTCAAAAAACTCGTGGTCCATCTCGGTGAAAAGTACGATTCATGGTCACTGAGGACGATGGAATATGCGACCACGGCTCTTGAGCATCTGGGCGCGTTCGCGAAGCCGCTGGGGGTGCGCGTTCTGGTGGAAAACCTGACCAGCGATGCCACCACTCCCGAGCACCTGATGTCGATTCTCGAAATGGCGCACCTCGACCAGATCGACGTCTGCCTGGACCTGGGACACGCGCACATTGCGCCCGGAATTGCCGAGGCGATCGGCTTGCTGGGAAAGCGCATCGGCGAAGTTCACGTGCACGACAACCACGGGTTGAAAGATGAACACCTTTGGCCCGGCGATGGGACGATTGACTGGCCTGCAACGATCGAAGCTCTTAAGGGACTCCCAACACCACCCGCGGCCGTGCTTGAGATCGGTTATAACCTCGATGACGCACCTGGGGTAATTCCGGAACGCATCCAGAGATCGTTTGAAAAGCTGGCCTGACGCCGAGGTCTGCGTTGCCATCGCCGAAGCCAGCAGGTCGCGCGTGACCTTGCTGTGATAGCATTCCGGCGCATCAAAAGAGTCGACTGCTGACTCACAAATATGAAGAGACTCGACAGATGAGACCGGGACAGATTGTTCTGAGCCGAAGGAAGGTTTTGCGCGACGGAATGCTGGCAGCAGCAGGCTGCGCGTGGGCGCCTCGAATTGTGGCCGAAACGCTGGATGACGCGCGACGTTGGACCATCACCAACGGGGCGGTTCGGAGGGTGATACAGTTCCGCACGGGCGCCGGCATCACAACTGAGGAACTGTCCGCGCTCACTCCCCGCATCGATTTTGTTTCGGCGTCGCCCCGAGGCCTCGCCCGGGAATTCCAGTTCCGATGCAACGGGCAAACGTGCTCCGGGAGCGGCGCGAACTTCGAACTGGCGCGTGAGCCACACGAAGAGGCGGGCGGTCGTGAAAGCAAGATACTCACGATTCCACTGCGACATCGAAAGCTTCCGCTGGAGGTCTCGGTTGGGTATGCCGTATACGGCGATCATCCGGCGATTCGCAAGCACCTTGCGATTCGCAATACGGGATCTGCAACGCTTCATCTCTCTCACCTGACGGTTGAATCACTGGCGATATCGCTCGGACCGGAGAACGAAGTCACCCTGCTAACCCAGTACGGTGCGATTCCGCGCGAGATTTTTTACACCGGCCGCTCTGAAGACGCTGCGTTGCTGCTGGCCAATGGAAAAACCGGCAACGGGATCGCGATTGTTAGCGAAGTGCCCGGATATTTGAAGCGGACTGAAATCGGCGGATGGGACAATCCGAATCATGTGCAAGTCGGTGTTATGTACGACACAGACATCATGCCGTTTGAGCGCTCGCTTGCTCCCGGAGAAAGCTTCACCACGGCTTCCGTCTCGCTGGTTCCCTTCCGCAATGGCGATGGATTCAGCGATCCCCACTGGCTGCTCCCTTCCTACACGTCCAAGGTGCTGATGAGGCGGGTGAATGAACAGGGTCCGCCATGGATTTACAACACGTGGGAGCCGTTCCAGCGCACCATCCATCAAGATCTCGCGCTCGAGTTGACCGGCATTGCGGCCGAGATGGGAATGGACATCTTCACCATCGATGACGGGTGGCAGCAGGAGTACGGCGACAACGCGGTAAACCTGACTGCGTTTCCCGGTGGACTGGAACCGCTCATGGCTGCGGTCGAAGCGAAAGACATGCGGCTCGGTCTTTGGATTCCGATTGCTTCGGTTGGCAGCACAACCGCCGCTTACCGCGAGCATCCTGAATGGATGGCTCTCGACCAGGACGGTAAGGCGAAGATCACCGGTACAGCGGCTGGACCCAAGGCCGTGATGTGCATGGCTTCAGCCTACCGCGATGCCGCGGCGGCGCGGATTATCGATGCCATCGAACGTTTTCGCCTCGCCTATGTGAAGCTGGACCTGACCACGGTGTTCAATGCGTACGGCGAGGCTCCGGGTTGCTGGGCCAAGGGGCATTATCACGGCAACTGGGCCGAGTCTCTCAACCTCATCTACGAGGGCATCTCGTATGTGACCGCGAAGGTTTATGAAAAGCACCCTGACGTTCTGCTCGACCTGACGTTTGAGTTGTGGGGGCAGAAGCACATTATCGATGCGGGACTTCTAGCGGCCGGTGACCTGGATTGGCTGAGCAACGTGGATGACGGCTCGCCGGATTCGGCGGGGCCGCGGCAGGCGCGACAACTTCTTTATCAGCGCGCTGCTTCGATGCCGGCTGAGTGCATGCTGATCGGCAATCTGCACGCGGAGCAGGCGACCATCGAAGAGCGCTTCGCCACGGCCATCGGATCGGCGCCGCTGTTTCTCGGCGACTTGCGCAAGCTCAGTGCGGGCGATCAACGGTGGTACCGCGAGAAGATTGCGTGGTTCAAAAAGCTGCGGCGGACAACGCCGATCAGCGAAAGCTTCTTCCCGCTGGATAGCTGGATGCAAACGAGTCCTGCCGCATGGGACGGATTCGCGCGGCTGGCGCACAGCGGATCAGGAGTGATCGCCCTGTTTCGCAACAAGGCGCAGGGCGTTGAGGCTCTGGTGAGACTGCCACAGATGCCGGAGGGGCGCTACAAACTGCGCTCGGTGATTTCCGGCAAGGAACTTGGCGTGTTCGCCAAAGTGGATTGGGAGCGCGGGGTGAGTATTACTTTTCCTGAAGTCGCTCGGGTGGAAATTCTGGAAGTTACTCTCGCTGCTGGTTGAGCTTTCTTTCGCGAGCCAGTCAATTGGAAGTCGGGTAGGAGCACATCGTCCTGGGGAGGCGAACTCGCATATAGCGAATACCCGCTCATCGCGAGAAACCGCGATGAACGGGGCACAGTTTCCAAGACTCCGAACGCGTCTTCCCGCGCCTTAAGGCTGAAAAGCTGATTGCTGAGAACTGGATGCTGAGGGCTGGCGGCTTGAGGCTGACTTCAGCAGATGCGCGGCAATTGTTCGCCAATCTGTGTTGCGATTACGCGGTTGGCGCTCATGGATGTGCGCGCCACCAGCATTTTGGGATGCTGGGCGGTGACGTGGCCGATACGGGCGGCGTCGATACCAAGCGGATGTGCGCGCAGGGTTGCCAGTGCGCGATCGGCTGCGCCGGGCGCAACGAAGAAGACCACCTTGCCCTCATTGGCGACGTATACGGGATCGAGTCCCAGGAGTTCGCAGGCCGATTGCACCTCAGTGCGGACAGGCAGGCTGGGCTCGTCGATCTCTATACCGATGTTTGAGGATGTGGCTATCTCGTTCAACGTGGATGCGAGGCCGCCGCGCGTTGGATCGCGCATAGCGTGCACATCGCTGCCGGCTGCTTCGAGAACATCAGCGATCAACCCGTTGAGCGCGGCGCAATCTGAGCGGATCTGGCTTTCGAATTCGAGGCCCTCGCGCACGCTCATGATGGCCATGCCATGATCGCCAATGGTGCCCGAGACCAGCACCACATCGCCAACCTGCGCGCGGTGCGGCCCCACATTGATGCCGGGCCGCAGTACACCGACGCCGGCGGTGTTGATGTAGCATCCGTCGCCGTGGCCGCGCTCGACAACTTTGGTGTCGCCCGTAACGATGCGAACTCCTGCGGTTGCAGCTGCGTCAGCCATGGCGCGAACAATAGCCGCGAGTTGAGCCAGCGGAAACCCTTCTTCAAGGATGAAGCTGGCGCTGAGGAACTTTGGCTCCGCTCCGGAGACGGCCAGATCGTTGACGGTGCCGTTCACGGCAAGTGCGCCGATCGATCCGCCGGGAAAGAACAGCGGCTGCACGACAAAGGAGTCGGTGCTCATGGCGACTCGACCGGAGCTGAGTTCGAAGACCGCGGCGTCGCCTAGATTCTCGAGCGCAGGATTCCGAAAGGCCGGAAGAAAGAGATGTTCGACGAGTTCGTTGCCAAGCTTGCCGCCGCCGCCGTGGCCCATCACGATGGTGGGGTAATCGGCCAGGGGCAGCGGGCAACTCCAATTCGAGAAATCGGGTTTGCCGGATGTCTCAACCAGGCTGGATTTCTCAGCCATTTGCTACTCCGGTGAGTGCGGATCCTGCATGGGCCAGGTCCTCGGCCGACAGGAAGCGGCCGTAGTTGAAGTACGCGGCGCAGGCGCCTTCACTTGAAACCATGGTGGCGCCAAGGGGACGGCGCGGAGTGCATTCCTTGCCGAAGGCGGGGCACTCGGCAGGCTTGATGGCGCCGCGCAGGACATCGCCCGCTTTGCATAGCGGTGACTCCTCGGTGTGAATGCCGGTGATCTGGAAGCGCTCCTCAGCATCAAACGCGCGGTAAGGTTCGCTGAGACGCCAGCCGCTGTTTGGAATTACGCCAATGCCGCGCCAGGCGCGATCTGTTACTTCGAAGACCTCGGAAAGCAACTGTTGCGCCGGCAGGTTTCCGGCATAGGTCACGATGCGCTCGTAAGCGTTCTCGACGTGATGTTCGCCTTTTTCCAGCTGAATCACGGCACGCCGAATGCCATCGAGCAGATCGAGCGGCTCGAAACCGGTGACGACGATGGGAATTTCGAACTTGTCGGCGATCGGTGGATACTCCCAATAGCCCATGACGCTGCAGACGTGACCGGCCGCAAGAAAGGCCTGCACCTTGTTATCAGGCGAACTCATGATGGCTTCAATCGCAGGTGGGACAAGGACGTGGGAGACAAGCAGAGAGAAGTTCTTCAGGCCGCGTCGCTTGGCGAGATGCACGCTCATGGCGTTGGCTGGAGCGGTGGTTTCAAAACCCACACCGAAGAAGACGACTTGCTTGTCTGGATTCTTGACGGCCAATTCCACCGCATCGAGAGGCGAATAGACCACACGAACATCACCGCCTTCGCCTTTGACCTGAAACAGATCGCGGTCGGTACCGGGGACGCGAAGCATGTCTCCAAACGAGCAGAAGATGACCCCGGGCTGCGCTGCGATGGCCAGAGCCTTGTCAATCAAAGCAAGCGGGGTTACGCAGACGGGACAGCCTGGGCCATGGATCATCTCGATCCCGGCGGGAAGCATCTGATCAATGCCGTTGCGAATGATGGAGTGGGTCTGGCCGCCGCAGACTTCCATGATCTTCCACGGGCGCGTGGCGACCTGGTGGATCTCGCGGGCCATGCGCTGGGCGATTTCGCCGTTGCGGAATTCAGTGAGGTACTTCATTTTTCGCTTCCACTGCTGCTCGATTCCCGAGCACGCAGGTCTTTGCCGGTCAGATCGCAGCTTCCATCGGGACAGGAAGACTGCGGCGCCTGGGCCGCACGCGCAAAGGATTCTTCCTCGGTGGCAAGTTCCTCGTCAAGGGCGCCCATCTTGCGGAAGAGCTCCAGAGTCTCGAGGGCTGTGGCTTCGTCAATCTTGGAGAGCGCAAACCCAACGTGGACAATGGTATAGTCGCCGACGACGACCTCGGGCACGTAATCGAGACAGACGTTTTTGACGACGCCGCCGAAGTTCACGCGACCAATACGAACGTCGCCTTCTATGATTTGTTCGACTTTTCCAGGAATTGCCAGGCACATAGCAACCTTCTTATAACGCCGCGAGGGCGGGTCCAGATGTGATTTAAATCACTTCTTGCCTTGAGTGGCAGCTTTCCGCATATTTTCTAAGATGCGCGCCTTCACCATCCTTTTCACGAGAGCTGCGGGAAGCGGTCTGTCGAGCGGGAACTGCAGGGTGCCCTTGGAGGTTCGATAATCCGTCAGTTCGTCTTTCATCGCATCGATCAGGGACGCTTGCATGGGGAAGAAGCTGCAGTGTTTTTTGAAAGCTGCATACCCGACCAGCCCGCCTTTGTAGCGAAACGCGGGGATGCCGTAGCTGAGCTCCTCTGTGGTCTCGGCCGGTACGATGGAGCGAATGGTTGCGCGGAGTTTCTCGAGCGTGGTTCGAGCTGGTTCGGGAACCTTGGCCAGATAAGCGTCCACGTCTCCGACTTGGGAAGCGGGCTTTCGTTCGATTACTTCTGTTGCCTTCTTCACAAATCCTCCACGAGTTTATGCGCGGGCGGGCGGGTTGGGCGCTGCGCCGTTTCGGGTGCTTGATTCCGCTATTTCTTCCTGGGGGGAGGCGCCGGTGGTGGAACCGCAGAACTGGCAATATCCGCAACCGCTTTCCACGAGCCGTCGGCCTGTTTGCGGAACGTGGTTACGTAGTTGCCGTAGTCGCTGATCGGCTTGTGGGTTGCCGGATTGGTCACTGTCAATTTGTAGGTACCTTCGGTGTAGCCGAGATCGCCGGACTTGGCAACATCGACCTTCGAGGACTGGAAGGTAAGCGAAACCGCGGGATCGGCCAGCATGTCTTTCAAGGTGGTGCGCATTGCGTCCTTGCCGCGGACCGCGTCCATGCCGGGAGTCATCAGAACGGCATCGTCTGCATAGAATGCCATGACCTTTTCGAGGTCCTTCGCAGCCCAGGCCTGATTCGCCTGCACCTCGGTATCGGTGATTGCCTTTACATCGGCATCGCGGGTGTCGGGCGGCGGGGGCGGGGTTTGGTTGCACGCCGCAATCGAGAATAGGATGACGGCTGAGATGCAGAGAGTCGCAAGAGCTTTCATTGTGTCTATCTCCTCCGTGGTCCCTTGAAGATGTAGGACCATGGCTTGACTCAGGAAGAGGCGAGATCACCTCGAGAGCAGGAGTCATTCTGCCACATCAACCTGAGGATTGGCAGCACGTTTTCGATTTCGGATTTGAATGAAGGACGGGCGCGCGCGTCAGGATCGACGGGATTTCTCTTCGGCCAGGTAGGTGAGCCAATCGGTCATGCCGGCGCCGGTTTTTGCTGACGTTTCAAAGATGCGGATGCCGGGGCGAATCTCGTTGATGTTCTTGAGGGCTGTCGTACGATCAAATCCGCAGGGCTCGGCGATATCGATTTTGGTAATGATGGCGGCGTCGGCGGAGTTGAAGAGGGTGGGATACTTCAGCGGCTTGTCTTCGCCTTCGGTAACGCTGAGCAGCGCAACGCGAATCTTCTCGCCCAGATCGTAGCTTGAAGGACAGACAAGATTCCCCACGTTTTCGATGAAAAGGTAATCGAGATCAGCGAGTTCCCAGCCTTCAAGGTGTTTGCCGATCATCTCGGCTTCAAGGTGGCAGATGCCGTGGGTATTGATCTGGCGGACGGGTGCGCCGCTGGCGGCGAGGCGGCGAGCGTCGTTGTCAGTCTCAAGATCGCCTACCAGAGCCGCAACTCTGGCGCCGCTTTCGCGCAATTCGCGGAGGGTGCGCTCAAGGAAAGCTGTCTTGCCCGTACCGGGACTGGAGACAAGGTTGAGCACCAGCACGCCGGCTGATTGAAAGCGGCCGCGCAGGTTTCGCGCCAGCTCGTCGTTCTTCTTCAGGATTCCCTGCCGCAGTTCAACAATCCGGGTGGTCATACCTTTTCCTCGACTTCATCAATCTCGATCGACTGTATTTCCAGTTCGCGTCCCTGCCGTAAATCGGAGACGGGCTCGTCGCAGCGCGGGCAGCGAAAGCTCTGCAGACTTGCGATCTCCACGTCCTGTCCGCAGGCGTCGCAGTGCATCATTACCGGGAGAATATTGACGACCAGTTTGGAGCCTTCCAAAGGGGTGCCGTCAGTGGCGATGCCGTAGCAGAACTGCAACGAGTCCTCGACGACCGACGCAAGTGCACCCACACGCAGCCGCACTTCCTTTACCCGCGCGCCGGGATAGGCCTCGAGTGTCTCTGTCACGGAATCGACAATGCTGGAAACGATGGAAAGCTCGTGCACGCGACCTCGCCTGAAAGGTCGATTCTATCCCGCAGACCGCACGACAGGTGTGCCGGATGGCACTCCACTTGTAAAATGGCACGAGAGATCGGAGCCCTTCCCTGTGAGCAAAACCCTTGCGCCTCATTCGCATACCGCGTCACGTCTCGCGCTGAGCGAGCTTGCCCCCGGAGCCATGCAATCGGAGATCCGCGCCATGAGCGTCGAGTGCGAGCGCATGGGCGGCATCAACCTCGCCCAGGGTGTCTGCGATACGCCGGTTCCCATGCCGGTGGAAACCGCGGCCATTGGGGCGATCGTAGGTGGACGCAATATCTACACGCGGCAGGATGGAATTGCCCGGTTGCGTAAGGCGATCGCGGAGAAGCAGCAGCGCGACTATGGGCTCAACTACGACATCGAGACCGAAGTGATGGTGGCGAGCGGAGCCACGGCGGGACTGCATGCGGCGGCGATGGCGTTGCTCAATCCGGGTGACGAGGTTCTGGTCTTCGAGCCGTTCTACGGGTATCACGTGAGTACGCTGAAATCGATGCGCGTGAAGCCGGTGCTGGTGGCATTGGCGGAGCCTGACTGGGTGCTGGACACGGATGCGCTGCGGGCGGCGATCACCGAGCGTACCCGGGCCATTATCGTCAACACGCCGGCCAATCCGAGCGGGAAGGTGTTTACACGGGCTGAACTCGAAGCAATTGCCGAGGCGGCTCGCGAACACGATCTCTTTGTGTTTACCGATGAGATTTATGAGTACTTTGTCTACGACGGCGCGAAGCACATCTGCCTTGCGACGCTGGACGGCATGCGAGAGCGCACCATCGTGATGTCCGGGTTCAGCAAGACGTTCAGCGTGACTGGATGGCGGCTGGGCTATGTAACGGCGGATGCGAAGTGGATGGGCGCGATGGGGTACTTTCATGATCTGACCTACGTGTGTGCGCCCTCAGCACTGCAACACGGCGCGGCGGCAGGGCTGGAGCAGCTACCGCCGGAGTTTTACACGCGGCTTGCGGCGGATCATCAGTCGAAGCGAGAGCGGATTGTGGCTGCGCTGCGCGATGCGGGAATGGAGCCGAGCGTTCCGGCTGGAGCCTATTATGTACTGGCGCGGGCCGGCCGGTTGGCGGGAGAAACATCGGCGCAGAAGGCGCGGCATCTGCTGGCGAAGACCGGAGTTGCTTCGGTTGCCGGATCGGCGTTTTTCCGGCCGGGGCGCGGCGAGGACCTGCTGCGGTTCTGCTTTGCCAAGAAGGACGTTGATCTTGACGAGGCATGCGCGCGACTGCGCCGTCTCTGATCTGGTGTGCCGTCTCCGAAGTCGTTCATACAGATGTGGAATTGCCAAGAAGCAGATTCTTCGCTCACCACCCCCAAACTGAAATACGTTTGGGGCCCCGTTCACTCAGAATGACACCGCCAATTTTTGTTGTGAACTTCAGCGACAGGATACGGGCCTGTTCAATTGAATAACGATCCGAGGGCTTAAAATCGACCCATACTACTGCGCGCAATACGCGACTCTGAAAGGTTCTGACGTTGTGAACGAATTCCCTCACGCCATGCTTCGCGAAATCTTTGAACAGCCCGCCGCCATCCGGCGGACGCTCGATTTGTATCTGGATGGCGAGGCTTTGAAGGCCGAAGCATTTGCGCCTTTCGAAGGCTGGCTGAATGCGCGGGGTGAAGTGCTGATTGCGGCCAGCGGGTCTAGCCGGCACGCGGGGCTGGCCGCGGAGATCATCCTCGAAGATCTTTGCGGGCTGGCGGTGGACGTTGAATATTCGAGCGAGTACAGCACCCGGCCGGCGGCCAATCCGCGGCGGCCTTCGGTGCTGGTGATCTCACAGTCGGGTGAAACTTCAGACACGCTGGCCGCGCTGCGTTTTGCGAGGGATGGCGGCCAGCAGACACTTGCCATCGCCAATGTGGTCGGCAGCACCATGCTGCGCGAGGCAGGCGCAGCGATGCCGCTTGGCGCAGGGAAGGAACTGGCTATTCCGGCAACGAAAAGCTTCACGTGCCAGCTAACCGCCCTCTACCTGCTGGCGCTGTTTGAGGGCAGCAGGCTCGGCACGTTGGACGGCGCTCAGTTGAAGGCGCGGATTGTTGAGCTT